>NZ_BSBJ01000008.1:0-171758 GCF_027923525.1 Alicyclobacillus hesperidum subsp. aegles
TACACCACGCATTTGTATTTACGTTTTCAGGAGACAGCTACCGAATGAAAGGAGGCACCGCGAGTCTCTAATCTCCCACGCCAAGTGATGATTTTAGTTGGCCATTTTAGACGAAAACAAATTGGCCATTGACACTCTTGAGACGAGGATGCCATCTTGGTAGCTTGCGGAACTTGGGCGCAATGGATTTCAACTGTGCCCTGCGGCACTGAGGAACGCAAACCACTGCCACAATGGAACTTTTCTCAATAGTGGAGGTCTGGTTGTTCTGCAACTAAAATGCAATGATGGTTTATCCGAAACTCACCACCTCAAGTAGAAACGCCAACAAAGTGGTTATCCGAAACCCGTGAACCACTTTATCAATGTACGTAGTGACAATTCCAGTAGCGAGTTACCCATTGTTGCAATGGCAAATCATTCAATACAAATGAAGAAACCTCCATTCACACCACAGAGCTTTGTGGCAGTATCGTTAGCCACTGTAACCTTGACATGATGATAATCATAAGCTGTAAATGAAAACTGGTGAGGGATCAGGCTACCATGTAGCTCCTACTATCATGGAGATTCTATACAACCCGAAGGATGAAACATCTCATCAGGGGAAACAACCATTTACAGATGAATTGAAACTTTGAACACCACTCCATTAACATTGGTGTAGCAAATTCCCTGGTAAAGAAAACAAACGCCCTTTCAGATGCGTCAATTATAGCGAACAGGATATTCGATAGCGAAGGTTTTAGGAACGACAGTCAACGCAAAAACGGGACGGTATTCAACCGCCCCGCGTATCGTCACAGCTTCTCCTATACCGTGACCAATTCTCTTGTATCTTCTCCGAGCCTTGAATGCTGATCCGATTTAGCCTGACTACCGCCGCCCTGCACCTGGAATCGCAAACGTTGCCCATCATTGATAATATCGTGCTCCGCAAGGAACGACTTTAATTCACTCAGCCGATGTGAAAAAGCCGATTTACTGTATCCGATTTGGAGGCGAAGTTCTTGTTTCCGAACGCTGTCTACGCCTGCCGCCTTGTATTTCAGGATGAGATCCTTCAACTTTGAAAGCTTACTCTTCTCGACTTGTCCCTCATCATCTGCCTGGCATTTGGTCATTCCATCGCCCCACGGTTCTCGCAAATACTTAATCCCAGGCAACTGCTTTCTGACGATGCCCACCGCTTCCTCGTTCGAGCAGAACAAGTAAATCTCTGCCTTCTGGCTGTTATCGCGATTGATGCGTTTGACGGCTTGGAATAACTCAGCGGCAATGGTGCTGTTTCGAATGGCTTCTACCTCAACATCTCGGAACAACTCGATGTTTCGAAACGACTTGTCCTTATCCAAGGCATGAAAGAAGTATGCCATCAGAGCGTAGCTTCCATAATCAAAATTCGGCGTTTTGACGATGACGCAGGTGTCGAAAGTTCGCCAATCATTCCGCCCCAACAGGTTCCCGTGGTACTCCACGCTGATTTCTACACCCAGCTTTCGTGATATATCCACCAGCGTCTCTTCCCTTTCACCATCGTCACCGTAATGACTGATGATAGCCGCTTCGAGCTTTGGTTTGTTCTCCTTATCTACAACAAAGAGAACGCCCTTTCGTCCATACAAGTCTACCATCTTAACCACCTGGTCGAACAAGGCTGGACTATCTTTTAGCCCTTTCTTGCCTGTGTTGACAGGGTAGTGATGAAGGGTCGTTTGCGAATAGTCGTAAAGCTTTGGCTGATGTTTTACAACAAACCTCTTTGATAATTGGTACGGATAGAAAAAATCTGCATTCGCGTCCAAGATGATGTTGTTTTTCAATCGGACGTAATCATAGCTATCATCGTAGGTATAAAATGCCCCGTTGTGGTAGTACGCTTCGTGTCTAAAAAGTTGCCGAAACTTCAATAGGAGTTCCCTGCAATCCTTCACCCTTGGCGACTTCACGAGTTTATTGATCTCGACCCTGTACTTCCTGTACTCCTCGGACTGAAACGTCATCCATATCATATGTCCATGCTCCTCTGCGGAGGGAACACGGAGCCTTCTCAACTCGTCGCGGAACATATCCAGCATCTCATCGAGGATTCCCGATTCGATGTTCACGCTATAGCTGTATAAAGTGGACAACTCACGTCGAGAAATTACAATCTCGTCCATTAAGTTGGGATACTCATCAATGAGCAGAATATCCCTTTCCCTGATGAGTTCTTCATGTTCGCCCTTGCAAACTTGGGCATACATTCGCGTGGTTATCACCAACACTTGAGGTTCAATGACGCTTTGCCTTTTCTTGCCTGTCCTCAAGTCCTCTCCCTCGACAGCCAGGGCAACAGGTTTGCCAGCAGTTTCGTTGATTGCGTTGGCGGTAGCATCTAACAAACCATCCTTTTTGAATGGTTGAACCCACAGGACTCGATAAGGATGCTTACGAGTCATTTCACCTACAAATCTCTGGGCGTGTATCGTTTTTCCCAATCCTGGTTCGTGGTCAAATACAATGAAACGCTCTGCATCCCATGTGTCAGGGTTCATGATCTGCTCCCGAAGTTCCCTAAAGTAGTCTCTTTTCAATTGCATGAAAGCCATTTTCCCCTTTCGCCTGTTGTGCTTACCGCTTGATGACTTGCTGTTTGGGCACAACACAAAAAGCTGGTTGTT
Organism: Alicyclobacillus hesperidum subsp. aegles; assembly: GCF_027923525.1. Taxonomy (NCBI): domain Bacteria; kingdom Bacillati; phylum Bacillota; class Bacilli; order Caryophanales; family Alicyclobacillaceae; genus Alicyclobacillus; species Alicyclobacillus hesperidum. Next base: position 2,664 of record NZ_BSBJ01000008.1, read on the forward strand.
CGTGTTAGGTGTGCCCGCGATCTTTCCAGCCCAAGAGACTACTGAACAGACTTGTCCCTGGGTTCATATGAAAGACCTATATAAAAACGAGCACCCCACCACGCAACCAGCTTTGCTGTCTGCTATGGGGAAAACGGCGGCATCCTGCCGATATCGAAACCTGACTATGAAGTTTGTCCAAAACGTGTTTCTATCTTATCTCTGTCATCTCATATTGTCAACTATATGATACCATTTACCCCAGTCAACCCCAATAACGTTTTCTTCTTAACGAAATTGACCCGTCACCTTCACTTTAACCCTGTCTTTCTCGCAATGCGACTTTTCGCCCCAGTTCGCCCACCACATTAGACATCATAGTGCGACTCGTGGTGAATTATTCGCCCCAAGCCTGTATAGCATATGAGGTCAAGCAAAACACAAAGAAAGGGGAAGAACTTTATGTACGCAATCGCCGTGGATACTGGGAAGAGTTTTTCGAAGAGTATCAGCTACAAGGAACAAGGATTCATTAAGCAACGGTTCCGCACGCTCATGCAAGAGGGAACTCATTTTTCTGGAGTCGAGGTATCAGGGGACACTTATCGCGTAGAGTTTGAGGACAAACAGTATCTTATTGGGAGTATGTGCTCAGAGTTGAATGCGGACTATGCCTCCGCGTCCAAACACTCTCTTACCCACAAGTTGGCAGTTTACACGTCGATAGCCCTGATGTTGCAAAAACTCAGTGTGGAACGAGTCGGTATTCCGCAAGTCGCTGTGGCACTGAATACCCCACTTCATATCTTCAAAAACGAAAAACGAAAAGCCGCCTATCACGAATTTATCCTGAATGATCAAAAGCCCATTTCCTTGCGCGTGAATGGACAAGCCTGGGTGTTTCGGATCAACCAACTGGTGTTATTGCCTGAATCCCTCGGTCCAATCTATTCTCACCTGGATGAATATCGTAATAATAGAGTTACGGTGATCGACATCGGCTCGATGAACGCATCCTTTTCGACTTTCGACAGGTTGATTCCGAAGATTGACAGTATGGTGATCTCGAATCTTGGCGTAAACCTCCTCCGAGGACATGTCCAGGAGACGCTATCCACCCAATTCGGAGCCACCATCACTATGGACGAGAGCGAAGCCATTCTACGAGAACAAGTCTACTCCATCAATGGTACAGTCATGCCTGAAAGCGAGAAAATAATTCGTGATTTGATGATGAACCATGTCCGAGACATCATCAATTATGGAAGATCACAGGGGCTATCGTTCACTACGCCTGTTTTTTGCGGCGGAGGTAGTCTATTGTTAAAGGATGCTATCTTAGCCCACTACCCTCATGCCCAAATCGACGACAACGGGAGCTACTCTAATGTGATGAGTTACTGGAAGTTACGCGAAGCCAGGGGCTTAACTTCTCATGTCTAAACGGAAAATCTCGATCTCCATCAGAGATCCAGTCGTGTATGAGTTTGTGAGGGCAAAGGAAAGTACAGGGATTAGTGCATACGTTTGTGAGCTAATTCGTCAGGATATGAACCGACCCACGAATGAGGATTTGGACAGCAAGGTCGAAGAAATCGTTAGGCGATTATTACAAAACGCTGACGGAATCGTGCTTCAATCATCCAATCACTCAAAGAAGGACTCGTTATCTGACGAAGATAGGGAGCTACTCAAATCACTTTTCTAACAATGAGAACCAGTAAAAGAGAGCCAGTAAATGGCTCTCATTTAGGTTTTCTCGCCCATATCCCCGCAACTTTATGCGCCTTTACGCCGCATGTTGCCCATTTATACTGATTTTGATCCATAAAGCAGAAAACTTCACTGTCATCTAATGGATTTCAGATCCGTTGAGTTCATAACGACAGCGATGAATTGAAGTCCTTGCGGATATAAACGGATAATCTTAGCAGTGGAAGACTGTTAAAAGCTATTCCCTAATAAGTCTCAGCCCTCCCACCCGTCTCTATCCTCTCGCCAACTTCACACTTGACTCATCATACACAACCTGCGCTTGCTCACCATCGCCATTGCCCGTCATTCCTTTCTTCTGTGCTTGCACGATAAACAAGTCCAGCCGTTGGCTGATACGCACAACGTCAGGATTCGTGAAATCGCGGTGTGTTTCCACCATATGTATCATCTTTTTCCGTAGATATTCGATAATGTCAATGCACCCAGACATGATGAATCTCCCCACCCCAAGCTGTAGGCGTATATTTTGTATGGAACTATAAGAACGTGCGTCCCATGACCTCATCGAGGGTCGGCGGGTTGCAGGGACAACTGAGAAAACATCCGACCCATGGATAGCATATTTGACACCCTCGCCTTTGTGATGCACAGAACAAGGTGATTTCCTTTGTGCCCTTCATTCTATCAACTTTCTACTGATCTTGCGCCTCGTCCAGTACCATACGCAACGCATCCCTCGATTGTTCTGGCAACAGCTTCACGAAATGCCGCAAACCCATGGAATATACCAAACACATCGCCAGCCGATCCCGTTCAATGCCATCTTCGTGAAAGGGGACACCTTCCCAAAGTTCCCACAGATGATCAATTCGGATAATTTTCTCAAAATTGCTGACTTGCCGTTTCAATATGTTGACCTCTGTTTGCATGTCTTTCAGTTGATTCGAAACCTCGTGGATATCGTACCGAATCCCATCCTCCATATGCGAAAGCAGTTCTTTTACTTCGTCGTTTACCATTTTATCTTCTCTCCTTTTCTCCTCCAGCCCAATCAACCTTCGTAGCCTTTAGTTCCCGCCCTGTTACTCGCCGACTTTAGTCAAACGCCATAAAAAACGCCCAGTCAAGCGACTGAGCGCGGTTTCTTACAATCTATTTGAGGTTGGCGCGGCGATAAACATCCTCATGTTGTTCCCATCCTACTGATTTAATGGTGATTTTACTAAAATGTATTCTTGGGAGGTATAAGGGTCAAAGCAAAACCAAGGTCACCTCTGGGTCACAAACCATACCTCAACATGCTCCTTGCGATGAAGAGAAATGTTCAATCTTGTTTGGTCTGTTTTAGGATTTGAACGTAACCCCTGGTTCCATCTACCCGAATGTAATCACCATCCTTTATAATTTTCGTAGCGTTATCAATACCAACAACGGATGGAATCCCGTATTCTCGTGCCACCACCGCTCCATGTGTCATCATGCCGCCCACTTCCATTACCAGAGCCTTTGCTGAGTTGAACAAAGGTGTCCACCCTGGATCGGTAAATGGCGCGACCATAATTTCTCCTTGGTTTAATGCGGCATCCTCTGGATGAAGAACAATTCTTGCTATCCCTTCGACGACTCCACTCGAAACGGGTGTGCCAATTAAAGCACCTTCAGGAGCCTTCATGTCGCGATGTCTTCCTGTAATGACTTCGCCTTCACTGGTCATGACGCGAGGCGGAGTCAATCTTTTATTTAATTCTTCATGATGCTTACGTGACGTAATTAACCGATGAACATTTTTTGTAAAAGCACCACGTCCCAAGGCTTGTAACTCATCCAGGGTTAAATAAAACACGTCGGTTCTTTCGCTCAATGCCCCTGCTTGAACGAGTTTATCAGCTTCTTCCAGAATGGCTTGCCTGTATATATCAAAGTGCCGAATAAGCAAATATTTATGATGCTCCCGTAAACCGCCCAAGTTGCGATATACATGAATGAGACGACGCATCACTCTCGCCTGTATCAATCCCTTATGTTTTCGCACCTGTTTGACAATGTTGTCTGCAACTCGCTCTGCTTCTTCAGCGGCTTCCTGAAACTTCGTGCGATGTTCTCCAGGTGCCATGGTACGAATATGGCTAATCATAGCTGAAACCAAGGTTGTTGGAGTTTCGTTCCAGCGAGGTTTGCTGATATCGATTTCCCCTGGACACCGCATCCCAAATTTGAACATAAACTCTTCAAGTTTCAGACGAAAGGCAACGCTATTGGAAATTTCATTAAGATCTTGATAAAAGTCTGCGTCTGTGGCGTTTTGTAGGTAGTCGAGGAGTTGCTGGTTCTGACGCGCGATATCCGCCAAGTCCCCAATCATTAGACCAAGTTCGGTGGTGATATTCCCTGGTAGTGACCTGCTAAGTGCATGAAAGGATTCCATGTCTCCGAGCCATTTACTTAACAACTTTTTGATGATTTCCGAAACGACTTCCCCACTCACCCAGTTAGGCGCTACTTTCAATAACGCAGGGAATACATCTTGCCGCATATCTCGTTTCACGGCATCGATCCGCGATAAAACACCTGGACTCAATACATTTTCTCGACAGCGATTGACAGATTCTTCGATGAAGTGGTTCACAACCTCTCTACGGGCAATGGGATCGGCAATGAAAATGTTCGTTATGATGGTCTTGATTACAGGAAAAGCAATGGATGCAACTGTCCGAAATGGAATCCGCTTATGGGGGAACTTGATTGTTGGACGGTTTAATACTTCATCCAGAGCGGCACCCATTTGTTCGTCCATACGTCGCAAAACGAGTGGAACCATCTTTCTCAGAGCTTTTATTCCAAATAGTGGTGTCATATCTCCGAATGCTCTGCCGCCCGCTTCGACGGCAATGGGAATCATGGTCGAAAAAACGGAGATCGCCATCGGTTTCATGACATCTGTCATCATCTGAATGTGTCCCATCGATACCAAAATGTGCAGTCGTTGATCCGCAAATTTTGGAACAGGATAGAGAGACGTAATCGGGCGACTTTGAACAACGTAAAACCTGCCGTTGGCAAGGCACCATTCAATGTCTTGTTCCGTCCCATAGTGATGTTCAGTTTTCTTTCCGAGTTCGGCTAATTCAATGATTCGTTCATCTGGCAACGCTTGAGCCTGTTGTTGGTCAGGTGCCAAATCCTTTGTGATCGTTCCGCCTGCTGGATTAGAGTAGATGGCAATTTTCTTATTCGAGATTTTCTTCTGGATGATCCGACCGCTTCGAACTTGATACAAATCGGCAGAAACAAGTCCTGATACGAGTGCTTCTCCAAGTCCAAAGCTGGCATCAATGGACGTGATAGTCCGATTACCAGAGATGGGATCAGCAGTGAACATAATTCCTGACACAGCGGGAAAGACCATTTCTTGGACAACAACAGAGAGAAACACCTGGCGGTGATCAAATCCGTTTTTGACACGGTAGGAAATTGCTCGATCAGTGAATAACGAAGCCCAGCAACGTCGAATTGCATTAAGAAGTTGATCCTTTCCCAACACATTCAAGTACGTTTCCTGTTGACCAGCAAACGAAGTCCCTGGTAAATCTTCTACTGTTGCACTGGAACGAACTGCATATGCTTTCCCATCACCGTTCTGCCGCCATGCTCTCACGATGGCTTCCTCTACTTCATGAGGAATCTCCAAGTTCTCTAAGTGGTTCCGAATTTGTTGCCCCAACGCCCGAATTTTATCTAATTTCTCTACGCTAACTTGATCAAGTTGATTAAAGAAGCCGTTCATCCTATCACAGGTTTCAATAAACGCCTTAAATGCATAAGTGGTTACACAAAAACCTTGGGGAACTGGAAATCCAGCTCTTGTCATTTCTCCAAGGTTTGCTCCCTTCCCTCCAACATAGTGCAGTGAGTCTTTATCAATTTCGTTAAAGTATAAAACGAACTTATCCATGATCTCTCCCCTTTTCGACCGAGAACCAAATAAACCGCATTGTATTTTTGGGTTTCCGTACGTCAAATGAATATCAATTCAAAGGATGTCATTGACGATCCCAGCAAGGAAAATGTCAATTAGTACATCTACAGCTTGTAGTTTTGAGATTCCATGACGCTCCGCCTCACTTCTGCTAAAGCCCTGCATTGCTTCCAAGAATACAATCGTAACTACATGAGCATCGATACTCGTCTTGACCTGCCCCATTTGTTGGGCAACTCGAATACAATCCTCAATCTTTGCAAATTTCTCGGCACGCATCTCTCTTAATCGCTGATGAACTTGGGGTAGTAGCTTCCTTATGTCATCCTGAAAAAGCGGGCTAATACGAGAAACCTCTGCTTTCACTTGATCGAATGTTGATCGAATGTTAGCAATAGGGTCACTACCTGGCTCCATGCGATCAAACTTCGCAGATACCCGCCCCATGACTTCATCAATGACGGACGACGCAATCTCCTCTTTTCCTGAGAAGTATTGATAGATTGTCTTCTTACTCATACCCAACTTTTCTGCGATGTCGCTAATTGTAACGCCCTTATATCCCCTCGTATTAAACAGTTCATATGCGACTTCCAAAATTCTTTGTCGATTAAAATCCTCCATGAGTCCCTCCAATAGCGATCAAAAAACAAAGAAACTATTATAGTATATTTGGTTTCTTGATGACATTATACCCACCATACACGAATTTTCAAGTCTCTGCTTGCTGATCAGATGGCACCCTCTCCTTGATTGCCTTCCCGAACATTCAAACCGAAGATCCTGTGTCGTTTTCTGGCGCGATGCTCTGCTTCAGTTGGATGTGTTTGTAATACAAATCCAATGAGAAAAGCCAACAAAACTCCATCGTCTTCGGTTACAAAGCAGGTTGGTTGAAAGTGCTCGAAAAATAGTCTTGGTAAGAGATGCGTCATCTGGCGACCACCCTACCAATCGTCCAACACCTCAATTACCTTGTAATAATCGTTTTCCACAACATTACGTGTGTTCACGGAAGCATCTCCATCATCCCTGGTAGCTTGAAGCTCCTGACTGCGACCCATGAGTCGTTCAAGAACATACTTACTGTCTGTCACGCTCTAACCACTGCCTCTTTCATGATTTCATTCGCAACAACCACTTCTGTACCCGCCAGACCCACGGAACAAAACAGGGTTATGTCATCTTGACCCTTTCTCCCAAGCGTTTTCCCTGTAACAACGTCACTTAGCTGTATGATCCGTTCTTCATCGGGCGTTCCAACCAGAAAATGTGGCATTGGATAGGCTTTGAGTTGCTCTATGGAATCAGTCGCAATCACCGAACTACGTGCTCCAAGTTCCATTGGAACCTCATGCCGCTTGACTGATTTGGGACCCACCGTGTTGATATGTACCCCTGGTTCAAGCCATTCCGCATCGAATACTGGCGTACCACTATTTGTGGCGCAAATCACGATATCGGCTCCCTGGATGCAACTCTTTGAGGAATCGACTGCCACGACCTCTATTTCCAGCTTCTTTGTCATTTCCGCCGCAAATGCCTCTCTATTTTCATGATTGCGACTAAAGATTCGAACATGTTTAACATCCCTGACAGCAACAGCCGCCTCTAACTGTGTCCGCGCCTGCATACCTGTACCAATCACCGCGACGTGTTCGGCATCCTTCCGAGCCATGGCTTTGATTGCTACGCCACCAATCGCTCCAGTACGAACAGCACCAAGCAGATTCCCAATCACTATGCCCTTAAACACCCCTGTATCTGAATCAAACACACAAACCAATTGCTGATGCCCATCCAAATCGTTCGCGTAGGTGTCGTAGACGCGGAATCCGATTACCTTTTCCATGGCAGTTGCGGCACCCGCAGTAAAAACCAAGTCCCCCAGTTCCGTTTCCAGCCGAAATCGCGGAGGCGCAAACAAGTGTTCCGTTTGCCTGCTCCTCAAAGGTGCGTTCAATTGCGCTCGCAATCAACTTCATTGAGACAAGCTTCTCAACGTCCTGGTCTGTAAGGACATGATACAAGCGAAGTCACCCCTTCTGGCGCGAAAGTTGCCCTTCAAGTTTCGAATCCCTTCTATTATCCCAAGCTCTTCCCTGCTCTTCTACCACTCGATCTCCTCTGGATAATCCTCCACCAAACCGATATCTTCAACGGAGCAGTTATGCTCCCGTGCCATCGCTCTGACTTCCTCTTCGATCTGACGGTACTCCTTGCCTTGCTCCACCATGCGCTTGACGACCGTTGACAGAGCCTTAGCCCTCTCATCCTTATCCCCGATCTTCAGATATCGAATGTTGAGCAAATCCAGATATTGTGATGCGTATCCGTCCACCCATGTGTAATCCTTGTGCATCAAATTCATGATTCGCTTGAAAGATGCCTCTGTAACTACTTCCTTCACACAATTGACCACCGAGGACTGAAACAGTCGCGCAGTCGCAAGGTGTGCATCCCATTGAATGCGCTTGTCCAGCAGAGGAAAGGGAGCAGTTCTTGCTTGTTTTTTCGCATAGAGGCGAATGAAATCGTTCAGGGCTATGGTGACAAACAGGACTTCGGGGTAATAAACCTGGCATCTATAGTACAAGTTCTTCTCTGGTGTAATCATCCCCAAGAATTTCATTCTGTCCTCGTCAATGCCAATACGAATATCTCCTGTATTACCACTCTCGTCGATAAAGATGTTAAGCTTCACTTTAAACAACCTCTGCTCTTCATCTACCAATAAATACGAAACTATCCGTTGAGTTTCGCCATTTCTCGGATGATAAATGTGTTTTTGTAATTCACAAGTTCACTCGCCAAATGATCTAAGCCGCGGAAAAGTAAGAATTTATTGGTTAGACCATTTAGAGCCAAAAACATTCCTATATCTATAGGGCAGTTTGGCACATCGAATTTTCGCAGTATGCTATTGGGTGAGTGTTCATTTTGTGAGCCAAATACTTCTTCTTCAAGGGGAGTACCCCGCGTAGCATGCAACGTGAATACCCCTTGCTGGGCAACTATACGGTCGTTATTTAGTGGAGACTGAATTGCGATTGTGTTCCAAATCGGTATAGCACCTTCGGCTTTCATTAGATTGTCATAGTCACCTGGGTTAACATGACCAACTAATCGCTTTCCTTGTGCGTTGAAATTTAGTTCTTGCGGGTCAAGAACCCAAATATGTGGTCCTCTCTCAAAGTTTAATGACTCTGTGGCAAAGTATAGAGCCACAGCAAATGAGTGGGTCCAGTCGAGTAAGCGTGTTGGAACATGATGATGTTGCATGATTGCAAGGAGTTCCAGTCCTGATGCCTGTTCAATGTATTGATACCCTTGATCCTTAAACTTAAAATAAAGGCTCCGTTCCAATCGACTCACAATCTCCACGGAATGGGGTGTATTCATATCAATGCCTCGAAACAAGGAGGGTATAAGGCGGTAATCGCGACTTGCTTGTCCACGATACCACATCTGTGAGTCGCGTCCTAACGAAAACTCGCTTACTGCGTGTAGAAACTCCAGAAATTCATCAGAAAACCGTGGCAAGCCCATACGTGATACCCCCTACTTTACTAAACGCACCGAAATCTACATATCGGTACTCTACCAGAGTCCGCCAGTCTCTATAAATCACGGACTATTTCTTCATCCAAAATGGCTTTACGCTTTTCCCAATCAGGCATCAACGCACTCAGAAAACCATAAAATCGCTCGTTATGGTTCTTATGAAGAAAGTGGGTCAATTCGTGTAAAATGACGTACTCTATGCAGTACTTCGGAGCCTTGATCAACTCGAAATTAAGAAGAATGGCGTGGGAGTCCCTTAAGCACGACCCCCACCTTGCCTTCATGGTGCGAATCTGAATTTCTGGCTTTGGAATGTCGTATTTTTGTAGTGACAAATACACTTTCTCCAGAGACTCGGAAAAGACACCATTAGCCTGTTCCCTCATCCACTGGTCAAAGAAATTCCTCTTCCTGACGGTATCAGTTACGTTCTTTACCCTCAGATAAATGAAGCCACCATCAAGCGTTACTCCTTCATCTTGTGCCTCTTCAACCCGCAACCGATACTGCTTTCCGAGGAATTGAAATGATTCACCGCTGACGAATTCCCGTTTCCGTTCACTTTCTGGTTGCACATCCTTGAAATAGTGAACGTTTTTCATAATCCAAGGTCCTTTTTGTTTTACGAAATCCAGAATAAACTCAAGAGGTACGCTCGGATTGGCTGAGACTGCAACGGTCATGTCTGGCTTGATGTGGAGGTTCACGTTTTTGACGTTTTTCCTCTCCAACGTGAACCTGATCACCTGATCCCCATACTCAACCTGATGAAGCTCCACACCATTTGTCTTGTTAGTATCGTCGTAAGGCAACGGTTTTCACACTTTCGATAATTTTGTCGATCTGGTCAAAATCAAGATCAAAGTGATGCTCTGCCGCGAAATCATAGAGCAAGTCGTCCAATTCTTGGGCGATTCGATTATGCACCTCGATGTTGTCATGCCAGTCAACTTTACTATGGCTTTCAATGATTTGATCAATTTTGAGTGCCAACTCACCCAATAATTCCTGATTGTAGTTCACTTCATTGGATTCTTGGAACACCCCCAGTACAACGCCGTAGAAAGCTTGGGCATTGACATTACTTCGTAGGTTAGAGGGGTAACTAACGCCCGAAGTGCCCTTGCGAAAGTCCCTCATGATATCTTGCATTCTTGACCAGTATTCAGCTTCACTAATCCGCTGGTCTTTATAGGATTTGATGGTTTCTTCGATGCGTTGTGAAAATTTCTTGTAATAAGCTGGATTCTCGTCCCATTTGGCGTTAATCCGTTTGGACAACCTGGTTCGGATGGCATCTGCCCTTGCTCTCGGCGATTTGAGACGCTTCAATTCTTCCTCAAAGCCTTTCTCATCCATAATGTCCACGGGATTTGTAATGCGGATGATATCCTCTGCCGAGATATAGTTATCCATGAGCATCTGCATCTTGGCTTCATATTCTTTGTGATCGATGGAATCGCTGTAGCGGAGCTTCACGCTCTTTCTAAGTTCCTGGTAGAACTTCAAGTCGCGTTTGTATCGATTGAGTTCGTCCGCACCGAGAGCGTTGTAAATGGCTTCGGACTCTAATGCGATACCCAGGTTTCTCCCGAACGAACTTAAAACGGAATAAAAGTGTTCTCGCAGTTCATCGTTTGCAAGCAGAACCTCGTACTCTTCTACATCGTTCTTGTTCTTCACTGGAATGAAGATATTCACAAGCTCCGTGTAGTAATGGCGCAGATCCCCGATAACGGTGATGACATCATAAATGGCACCTTTCAAGTCTTTGGGGTCGAAGTTCTCCAGTCCCGCTCCAGCATACATTTCCATCGCTTCATCCAGTTTGGTCAACAGCCCACGATAGTCGATGATCAAACCGTAGTCTTTTCCTTCGTACAGCCTGTTTGCTCTTGCGATGGCTTGCAGTAGATTATGCTCCTTGAGGGGTTTATCCACGTACAAGACGCAGACATTGGGCGCATCAAAGCCAGTAAGGAGCTTATCTACGACGATTAACAGATCAAGCTCATCCCCGTTTACGAACTCATCCTTGATGCTATCTTCGTAATTGTCCTCGTCGCCATACTTGTCCATCATCTTCTTCCAGAACTGCTGAACCTTGTCCTCCAATGCCTCATCAACTTCGGTGTAACCCTCACGTTGATCGGGAGGTGAAATGACAACAGCACAGTTCAAGTCACCGAGTTCTTCAAAGGCTTCCAAGTAGCGAACGGCTTCAAGTTTGGTGTTGGTAGCCAACATCGCAGTATAGTGGATGTCCTTCGTCTTGTAGTGCTTTAGAAAGTGCTCGTTGATATCGAACGCGATCAACTTAATCCGCTGATCCGATGATGCAATCCGTTCAAACTGCGACCACTTTTTCATGACCTCTTCTTTTTGCTTGTCGTTCAAGTGTCGGGTGATCATATCCAGGCGGAGGTCGATGGCTTTTCGGTTAACCGTCTGATCAACCATCTTGCCCTCATAAAGTAATGGAGCAATAATCTTGTCCCGAACACCGTCTGCCATGGTATATGGTCGGAACATCTTCCCGAATTTCACGATGGTATTTTTCTCTTTCCGCAACAGAGGTGTCCCTGTAAAGCCTAAATAGCAAGCGTTCGGGAACACCTGTTTCATTTTTAAGTGTAACTCACCATACTGTGTCCGATGAGACTCATCGACGAGTACGAACACGTCCTTGGATAGAATTTTTTGCTGTTGCCCTGATGCGGTATCAAACTTGTGGACAAGTGTGGTAACGATATCCGCGCTGTTATCGTTGATCAGGCTGACCAGGTGTTTTCCTGTCGTCGCACGACTTGCCTTAAGCCTGGAATGATTGAAAGTACGATGAATTTGTTTGTCCAGGTTCTTTCGGTCAGTAACCAATATCACCTTCGGGTTATACTGGGTCAGTTCAGACAGAATGTATTTCGCAAGCATCACCATGGTCAGGCTCTTCCCAACACCTTGGGTGTGCCAAATCACCCCACCTTGACGATTCCCATGTTCATCCGTCTCGTGAAGAATGGTGTCAATGATCTCCTTAATGACGAAATACTGCTGATACCTTGCGATCTTCTTGACATCCTTATCATAGACGATGAAATATTTAGTCAGTTCCAGTAACCGTTCAGGATGGAACAACGAGATGATGTTCTTGTCCTGCGTAGTAGGAAGACGGTCATGAACCGTTCGGCTCAGTTGTTCCTGGAGCCATGCTTCATCTTGCTCCTGCCACACAGTCCAAAATTTCTTCGGAGTAGCACATGTTGCATATTGGGTCTCATTCTTGTTGGTGGACATGATAATCTGAACAAACTTAAACAGTTGTGGGGCATAATCCTTACCGTGATTGCGAAGCATCTGGCTGATTCCCTGATCCATCGAGATGGAAGCCTTTTTGCACTCTATCACGGCAAACGGAATCCCATTGACAAACAATACAATGTCAGGTCGAATTGTCTCTCGTCCGTCCATTCGTTCTACGGAGAATTCCTCAGCCACGTGAAATACGTTGTTATCCCAATGATCCCAATCGATGTACTGAAGGGAAAAAGACTTTTTGGAGCCATCGGGGAGGTTCTCCGAGTAGCTCCTCCCCAACATCAGCGACTCGTAAATCTTCTCGTTAGTTCTGACAAGTCCGTCCGTCAATGGTTCATCTAAATCACGAATTGCCTGTTGAATGTTCTTCTCGCTAAACTTGTAGGTAACACCCTTGTACTCATAAGTGTTCTTTCGGAGTTGCTGTTCCAGAACCTCTCGTAAGAGAACTTGATGCAAGTTGCCCCGCATCTTTTCTGCTTCCTTCGCAGGTAGATATGTGTACTTTAACCCTCGTAAGACCTCAACTGCTGGTATCTGACTGATATTCTCTTCATTAAAATCCTCTGCCGATGGCATCTTACCATCCTCCTATGTGTTGCACAGAGTAAAGTATGTCGATTCAAACCCTAACGTTTCCTGTAAAGAGAAGTTGCGTTAGTCCCGTCTTTTGTCGCCTAAGGGCTTCCAATTCTTGTTCGAGCAGACGTATTTCCTTGTCACACGAGGCAAGGATTACAGCAATTCGCTTCTGCTCTGATCTCTCTGGCAATGCCACCAAGATGTTGCCGATGTTGCGCTTACTCAATCCGTACACTGATATTCCGCTTGCATAAAACATCATTTGCTTTCTAACTGCGTGATTAGATAAGAAGAACCTCTTAAACACGTTATCAAGAAGGCGAGTTTTGTCTCTCGCTATTATGGTGTGTAGCCCTGCAATGAACGGAATCGAGGTTTTATTGAATACAACCAATGATTTACCAATGCCATCGTAGTCTTCGGACGCATCGGCAAACACAATGTCACCGTGTTGTAGAAGGTATTTCTGTACGACGTTTTCGATTGGAACGTATATTTTGGGAATGGTATTGAACTGCGCTTCAACATCCACGAAGTCAGTCACACTGGTGTGAATATCGCCGTAGTGTAGGTAGCATATTCCGTCCTCACCTTGAAACAAGTCTGCTCTGGTGGCTGGATATCCACCCTCAAATGTAAATAGCTCATCAAGCCGCTTGACGCTCCATTCAATTGGCACTATGCCAACTTCCGTTTGGTGATATCCCTCAGGAACCATTCCATCATCTATCATGTCGATTCTTGCCTTGATCTCTTCCTTCGAGAATTTACTTCCATCATTCCAACGCACTTTGCCCGATAACAGATGTTGCATCAATCCCGTCTTTCGTAGCCTCTTTTGTTCAATCAACCTTTGTTTCAATTCAATTGCTTTATCCCAGGTTGCGAGTACCTTCGCAATTCGCTGTTGCTCGTCAAGAGGAGGCACAGCAAGGGTCGTCTTCTTGAAAAGGCCCATTCCGACCAAATTAGGCATTGCTCCGCCTTGTGTACTATCAATAATCCGACGCTGGAAACCATCCCATTGAAAGTATTGATAAAAATAGTCGCTGTTGATCTTTCGGTGATCAATCTTGATTAGAAGAAGAGCCTGGTTGATAACCCCCATCGGGGAACCTTCGGGTATCCTAAAAATGCGTCCTATAGTGCCTGAGCAACTTACGATAAAGTCTCCCGCCCCAACTGCGAACCTCTTTAGCTCCTCATATTTCTCTCCATTAATAAAGTAGTCCCCCAATTGAGCATCTTGGTAGATGGCATTCTTCTGCTCGTACACCTTATAACCAGTTGGAACAAACGACTCCTTCTTTAATGCCCCTCCAAAAGGCCCCCTTATAAGTCCCTTATCAACACAGATATCCTCTAAACTTAAAGTTTTCCAACCAGAAAGCATTTTCGCATCGTTGAATGAACTGTTAGCACGTTCCATCAACACCATATTTATCCCCCTTTGTTAAAGTCCCAACAATTTCAAGTGTTGTTCCATTTCATCTTCTAAATCCTCAATCTGCTTCTTGAGACTCGCAATAGTCCGTTTGATTTGCTCCATGTCTATTTCAACCTCGTCCTCAAAGGAATCCACATAGCGCGGAATGTTCAAGTTGTACTCATTCGTCTTAATCTCATCGATGGATGCCACATAGGAATACTTTTCCTTGGATAGGTATTTATCATAAGCATCGACAATTTGCTTGATATCGTCTTCCCTGAGGAAATTCTGATTTTTCCCTTTTTCATAACGCCCTTCACCTGATGCATCAATGAACAGAACCTCTCGTCGCTTCCTGTTTTTCTTAAACACCATGACACATGCAGGAATACTCGTTCCAAAGAACAGTCCTGGGGGGAGTCCAATGACCGCATCAAGCAAGTTTAGATCGACGATTTTCTGACGGATCTTGAGTTCCGTGCCGCCTCTAAACAGTACCCCATGGGGAAGGATGACTGCCATTCTCCCATTCTCCGCCAGCGAGTAAAGCATGTGTTGAACAAAAGCGTAATCCCCCTTTGAACTTGGTGGAACTCCCCACTCAAATCTCCGATACGGGTCGAGACTTGCCTCCATCTTGAAAGGTTTATCGTCATCAGCTTTGTCGCCGCTGAAGCCCATCGCCCATTTATCCAGAGAGAATGGAGGATTCGCGACAATTACCTGGAATTTCATGAGTTTGCCGTCTTCCAGATGGAGCGGGTTCGACAACGTGTCTCCCCACAGAATCTTCGCATCGTCAATACCGTGCAAGTACATATTCATCAACGCCAACGAGTGCGTTTGACCATTACGCTCTTGCCCGTAGACAGCTACTTTCCGATTCGGTACTTGATTAACTACACGAATCAAGAGCGAACCTGATCCGCATGTCGGGTCGTAAATGCGATCATTCTCCTGCGGCTTCACCAATCGCGCCAATAGCTCTGAAACCATCGAGGGAGTGAAGAACTCCCCGCCCTTCTTACCCGCATCGCTGGCGAACCGTTCAATCATATACTGATACGAGTTGCCGATGATATCGTCGTGACCGACAACAGAGGGTCTCAGATCGAGTTTGTTGAAATCCTCCAAGAGCGTTTTGAGCATAGCATTGCGTTCTTTCGATTTGCCCAAAATCGCTTCTGAATTGAAGTCGATGTTCCTGAACACGCCACGCAATTTACCTGTGTTCTCATTCTCCAAGTGTTCCAATGCCTTGTTGATAATCATGCCAATTTCAGAGTTATTTCTTTGCGAGTAGAGATAGTCAAACGTCGAAATCTCGTCCAAGACGAACCGTTCTCGCGACATTGCCCTCTTGACCCGTTCCTCGTCGCCCTTGTAACGATCCTTGTACTCATCCAACTTCTCTTTATAGGTGTCACTAAGGTACTTCACGAATAGCATGACAAGGATGTAGTCTTTGTAGATACTGGAGTCAATCTTGCCCCTAAACGTGTCACAGGCTTGCCAAAGGATGTTGTTGATCTTACCTTGAATATTTTCATTCTGGTCTGTCACGAAAATCCTCCTCAACTTATGTTCGCTATCGTATAAGTCACTAACGTATTGAGTTTCTGTTTCTCCTTGATCAATTGTTGATAAAGCCCTATTTCCTTTTGGTGCAAAGCATTGAGTTCAATAATCATCCGCTGTTTCTCAATCGGCACACGAGGGATATCCACCTGTGCAAGAGCACTCTTGTTGGTGGTCGGGATGTTCGTCCCTGTTTGATGTTTAAGCAATTCATTTTTTACACGTTCAGTATTCAAATACCAAGCTACGAAAGCAGGTGCGACGACGCTGGAATACAAACGAATCACAGCAAAGTACGACGGTATGAGTAATCCCTGCTGTTCCTCTTGTATGTAAACCGTCGTATACGGATGGCTCAGCCTAACCAATATGTCACCAACCTGAGTGAAATGGTCGGCGTCCAACTCGTCGTTGCTTTGGAACAACTCGAACGCCTCATCGGAGAATGTTCCGTCAAGACTGATGTTCTTCAGCGTAACCAACCGATATTGCGCCTTCACATCGTAGTCCACTTCCGCTTTTTTTCGGGTCAGCACCAGCCCTGTCTTAATCCCCGCTACTTGACCAAGCTTCATTCGCCCCCTCCTCTCATGTTAAATATACAATTTTGCATCGTCGATGTTGTTGTCAAATAAACAATATAACATTATTTCTTCGTGGTCAAGTATAATTTACCAAGCTTGCGAGAGGATCAACATGTAGTGAGGAGGAAGCGCCGAGAATGGTGGGCAGTATCGCAGAAATAGGCATCTGAGGCTTGTTTTTTATGTATTGGCGTTGGTTATCCCAACGCCTTTGCCCTCCTCTCTACTCTATCACGCCATCTGACGCTCATATTGCAAGATATCGAACAGCGGATAACCAATGTGCTTAATCATCCTGCTGAAGATCCGCACCAATTCATCCACAGTGGCTTCCACCGAGTCCAACACCTTGAAATGGTAGCTAATGGTATTCTTTTGAACCTTGACCCTTTCATCAATCTTTTCCCTCAAAATCCACGGTTTCGCCACGAACAGTTGAAATAACTCACGATTTGCTTCGTCAAATCTCAATTCCACAAACGCCAGGTTGCGTCGATTCCTTGCTGAGATGTAGAACTGTATCCCTGTACGCCCGCCGCCAAGGATAAGCGTGGCGTTGTCCCCGACAAAATGCTTCTCTCGTTGGAGTGGCAAGAAGTTGGGTACCGCCTCCCGCAATCGATACAGCAAGTAGCGATTCACATCCACGCGCTTTTTGAAGTCGAAAGCCTGATTAGTGGGGATGGGCTTTGGGATCAGGCGCCTGTATAGCGGATGTTCAACGGTTTGGACGACCCGAAGGAGATTCGGAACTTCACGCAACAACCCCAACGAACCATATACCTCCAACTTGTGCATCGAATTGAGCTTTTGAAGCGGTTCCATAATCTCATCTGTAATCCGAACCAACAGTAGTTTAATCGGTTTACCACTGCTCCCCACTCGTTGTTCCAATTCCCGAACGTGCGCGACTTGGAACGCAAATGCCAGGTACAGCAACATCGTTCCTTCATCCAGCACATCGATCAGCTTCAACAGCCGCTCCTGGTGGTAGGTGTCCGATTTGCCAAGCCAAAGTTCTGCAATGACGGGCGTCCCCATAGCCCTGTCATAACCGAACAGATCCAGCTTATATCCCTGCCAATACGATTCAAGCAACGGGTTTGTCATCCCTCGCCCCATAACATCCTCCAAAATGGATTTGTGCTCCTTCAAGTACAGCGAAAAAATGAACTCACGTTCACTTCCTTTTAAACTCATAGGATGAGCCTCCTTGTGTTTCCTTTAACAATGACGAGAGAAACCCTATCAAGGAGTCCTCTCTACCTGGTTCACGGTTATTCCCTAATCAGCTTCAGAAACTCCCGCACCTTTTCGATGATCACGATGCTGTCCCGCACCTTGTTCGTTCCATCAAGATCACTGCTCATCACCGTCTGCAACATTTCAGCAAGACCGTCCTTCATGGGTTGCGTCGCTGGGATACCGTTGCAGATGGTGTAATGATGTGTGAGAACAAGCTCGATCACATCTTTTTCCCTCTGTTCCTCTTCGGTCATCTCCATGAGTTCCTGGGGTGAGACCCCAAGGGCGGGTGCCAGCTTGTAGATGATTGGCACACTCGGAGCCTTTCTGTGATTCTTTTCGAGTCGATTGATGTAGCTCGGCGATACCCCCGTCATACGTTCCAAATCTTTCAGGGAGAGATTGAGTTGCTTCCTCAGATACCGAATCCGCGCCCCTACCGAGTCAGGGATTTCACGCTTGCCATGATCATTACTCACATCTGTTCGCCTCCTGCAATGTTTCCCGCGTGGGAATCCTGGTGTATGGGTGAATCCTTTTCTTATAGTTGGGAGACTCACGAATTATTCAGTGGAAGTTGAAAGAAGGAGAGAGTTTCAAGGGAAAGTGAGGTCACGGCAGAGATGTGTATTGCGAAGGCTGAAAATCAGTATCCAGATTGTAGGGTATTCGAATGCTCAGGACTGCGATACCCAAGGCATGTCTTGACGCTTATACTCCATCCCAGAAAACATATCTATATCCATAAAATCAAACATAAACAGGCACACAACTTGAACCTGATATGTTTACATAAATTGAACCATAAACAATTACATATACTGAAATTAGACAGCCCCATTAGGGTGGTTGCTCAACGCTGAATGGCTGGTACAAAGCCGCAAGAGGAAGTCACAACTTCATCCACAGTTCGAGGGGACTTTGTTACGTTGCGTTCAGTCTGCACCATGGGTCACCGTCATGAGGCAAGGTTATCGTTCGAGGTTGACTTGGATGCTGTATACCCCACAATCCCTTGAATTACTGAGCCACCCTCGGAGTTTCCGTTTCCCTCGTGGTATTTACAAACCTGCATACCTGCAGTTCAGCATGTTTCTGCTGACGAATTCCAATGTCCCACCGCGAAGGCGTTGATTGATAAACGGTTTTGTCCTTAACCGTAGGCAACCCTGGCAGGTCGATGAGGGCACCTCGGCACCAGGAGTCACCTCTTAGCGTTGTCTGCTATCTTAGACCTCCGCCCGCCAAAAGGGTACCATCGACTCCACGCTCTTCCGTAATGCTCTCATGTCCCATTTGCGTTGATTGAGACACGTCTTTTCCCTTACCGCAGTTATCAATACCAATGCAGTTTCGCAACCTTTGCAATTGGTCATGAAACCTTAGCACTCTTCTGCCCTTCTACTTTGGCACAAAACTCTATGGTTTGTTCGTCCCATTCCCAGTGATTTTCCATGTGTTTTTTCTCACATATACAGGTTTATGTTTTCCGAAAGTTGTTTGGGTCGATCTTCTCTACTGCCACAAGGGATTTCAGACTTTTAAGTTCTACAAATAAACAAGCAATTCAATTTCCAAATCAGTAAACAAAAATGGTTACTGGTATTGAAACGTAAACATAGGGATGTATTGCGAGCGCAGAATCGATTAGAAATCGGGTGCCTCTGGAGTTGTCATCGCAACGGAGGAAAACGTGATGTTTGGTATATGGGCTTCAAGTCTGAGAGTGTACCAGTCCTCTACGTTGCATACCCCCGAACAAATCCTACACAACACGTACAGTCGCATCATTGTGTCGTGACCTTCTCCTCCGTGACTTCCCGCCTTCGCCCGCTACTCAGCCGCCACCGCAACATCCACGCGGAGTGGGATGGCTTGTATTCAGACAGCGGGAGGTGTGTGGAGGGGTTATCTCAAATCCCTTGCCATTTTTGCAGTTTCAATTCTATCTCTTTCACGTTTTTTCCTATAGGTCAACAAACACCCCCATACCCCTCCCAAACTGGATGAGAGGCACCGTCTCGCCCAATCCTGTGGGTGCGGTGAGTCTTGTGATATGGACGAGTGGCGGTCGTGCAGGCAGTCGCCATGTGGGTGCAGTAGGCGGATGGTGATGATGCTTCAAAACGCTCAAGAAAGGGTATGAGACAGTCCTGTCCACGATGACCATCGTGATGTAACGACAAGTAATTGACGCGATATGGATGAACTGCATCTCAGCAATTGTAAAGTTCCGCGATGTACCGTTTTGCTGTCTAAACGCCATTTACTGAAGCCCCTACTATCTGCTCCCTTTCTTCACCCTGCATACTGCAACATCACAGCAAACCTATAAAACGCCTGACTCTGGTCGGCAAATAACATCCTCATCACATCAGGATCGCTTCCGACAAACGCATAGCTTACATGGGTCTGATGTTGAAAGTGGGCGCGGAGCCGCTTCAGCAAGAGGTCGTCAATCTTCTCGATCATCTGAAACTCGTGGAACCAGACGACCAGCCGCCTGTCCGATTGCTCAGGGATACGTTGCAGGAGACTAACAGCTTCATCCAGGAGTTCAAGAGGACTTTCCTTAACACTCCGCAAATATGGAACGTCCACAACGTCTTGTATGTTGGCACGGATGTCAGGTCGGGACAGGCTCTCTATCAAGTCGCTGAAGGAGGAGTTTAGTAGGGAAATAATACTAATCCGCAATTGAAGAATACCTGTTAGCAAGCGAAATGCCAATTCCTCAATCGTTGAAACGTTAGACAGGTCTATCTTCGCTGTGTAACATCCCCGCGCTTCCAGCCGCTTCAGGACGTCACGAGCCAATGTAGCGCTAATCTGATAAGGAACTGTGAACGTTACACTGCAACCATCATATAACCGCTCTTCAAGTTCCCGAGCAAAGCGGTCATATTCAGCGGGGTGTGCAGGCAGAAGGGATTCATGAGGGTTCGTCATATCGTCATCCATGTGTCGTATCCACCTCAATCGCAGTATGAAGGTTCCAAATAAGGAGCGCACTATATCTCCACAACGGTTTGGATGGGTCAAGCTTCTTAAACATTTGCCCCCTTATGCGCAAGAACGGAAGGTTAAAAGTCGCCTCTCGTTCTTGACACATCCGTTATGAAATGGATGAAACTGGTGTAAGGGTTGCCGCAATTGCCTGAGTCAGTGGTTTATGAGGGGCTTGTGACGCTGGTGGCATCAATGCAATCCATGTGTTATTCATTTGTACTGTAAGGATATAAACAATGCTTCCCGAACTATACGTGATTTTCCACCACTGTGCTTTTTGACCGTTACTGAGCGTTAGACTGCTTTCTTGATCCATCTTATTTCCCTTTGCCAGTGCTTGTAGTGCGTTACTGATGTTATCGAAATACGTTGCCTCGTACACTGTGATGTTTTCATACGTCAATTTCATGACGTTATTTTTACCCGATACTTGAGCAAGTTTATATACGCCGCTGTTCCCACCGCTTTTACTTAAGGCGTATGGGGTTTGAATACTTTGGTTTTTCGCTGTTTGCTTGATTTGCGACAATTGGCTCTTCGTATAAGTAAGAGCGTTTAAGGGTTGCCCATTGCCTCCAGATTGCGTCGTCACAGAACCAGAAGAGTGTGAATTTGCATTGCTACCTGCTGGGTTTGAGGTATTGGTGTTGCCCGTAGTGTTGTTCACCGTCGTGCTATTCGTTTGTTGAGCAGTATTGTTTGTTACAGATTGAGTTGAATTTGTTGACGCAGAATTATTCGTCACAGGAGTTGAACTGTTTCCAGTAGCGCACCCTGCCACCATTCCAACAATGCTTAATGCCAATCCAGCAGTTATCCATTGTTTGTGTTTCATTTACAAAATTCCTCCTTGTTGTTCATACCAATAAGACGAACTTACGTCTCATGAAGTGACACTCCATTTTTTGGAGTGTTCCATGCACAACAATGGAGTGTTCCTGCCCGTTTCTACAATAAGCGTGCCACGCATAAAACACATTTGACATACACCATCCATACATTCACCTTGAAACGTCGGAAATCACCCTATCTTACTTGTCCCCACCAACTTTAGATTATCGCCATCACCCTTCCCTTGGTCATTCCAACCAGTTGATCAGGTGTTAACTCGAATACCGCTTTCGGACGTCCTGCCGCCGCCCAGATCGTTTGAAACTGAAGGAGGTCTTCGTCAATGATAGTGGCGATAGCCTCCTTGTGACCGAGCGGAGGAACTCCGCCTATGACAAATCCCGTGCGTTCGCGCACAAAATCCGCCACCCCAAATCGCATTTCCACAACTTAAAAATGGAGAACAAGGATTTCAATATATCGCCATAGCAGTTTGGATGGGTCAAGCTTCTTAAAGATTTGCCTCGCTTGCGACGAAGGGATAACCCACTTCACTGTGCTAACTTGGTGTTGAACTGTCTTTGCCATTGATCGTTTTTTAACCAGTTATATAGGTTTGGGTCTTTAAAGTAGGCTGTTTTATTTTCGACTTGATACGATATCACACCATCGACAAAGTGATACACCTTGCTCAAATCCTGCGAATGTCCCGACATGTAAAATGTCGGACTTACAAAAATTTGGCGTTTAGAGGACAACTTCAATTCGAGCACCGCAGGGTTTGTATTGGCATTTGTCTCGATTGGTGGGTTGGGAGGTGGCGGAAGTTGTACAGATACAGGTTTAGCTGTCGCTAACCACTTTTCAATTTGTGCCACCGTCTCTGATTGATTTTTCGGCGCATAGGACATCGCCGCCAATCCCGCATTAACATACACATATTGAATGTCCGTCGCTTTTGGGAACTGTACAGTTTGTTGACTTGGTTTTACAACTGCTTGCGGCACATCTCCGCAACCAACAAGTGAAACCGAGGAGAGCAAAGTCAACACCACTACATATTTCACAAGATCTCCCCTTTTAGAGTTAGACGTATAAGCATTACAATCCGTTTCGGCAGATTCCTTGTTGTTCTTTCATGAGCAGTTCCCCTTTTCGCTGGGAAGGCGGGCAGAGAAACGCCTACTCCCTGCTTGAAACGACGAAAAGGCGGCTTCTCGCCACCCTCGGACAAATCTTTTTTCAGCCCCACTTATCAACGGCAGGGGGTCTCCGTTTCTATTGCTTCCAAATGATTCAACCTGGTTCTCACACTTGACGGCGGTGAGTCACACGACTTTTTGAGGCAGGGACAGTAAAACGGGCTTGGGAATAGCATCCCTCTTTTCACTTCCATCTTGCCCCACCACTCATTACCTGTGCGCCATATTCTCGGTTTAATCTCTCCGTGACGCGCGGGGAGCCTTGCAATTTGAGGATAGCAGATGGAAAACAGTTGATCAATCGAATTCTATGAAGGGATTCGGGCGGAAGATTTCAAGGGACGAAATACGTATCAGGTTCAATATACCGAACCGAAAGTGCTTATTGAAATGGAACCATGAACGTATCCATAAACTTAAACATTTATGTATACATTTCATTAACCCTATCCAACTCAATCCTGTCTTTTACCTGTACTACTTTCCGCCCTCGAACACTGTCCGACATAAAAACGGCTGACTAAATCTTGACACCGTGATAGATTGGAATCAAACCAGAAGAAGGAGGAATCAATTAACAATGGACACAGCTATTTTCGTTGGATTTCAGCATGAAGGGACGATCAAGGGCTGTACCTGGCACACCAATATGGAGGAGTATACACCCCGAAAGGAAAAGGTTCTCGATATGATTCGGAGCAAGGATATCGACTATGCCGCGGACATCTTTGCACATATTGAGTGGACAACCTTTGAGGAGATGATTGGTGACGGTGACGGTATTTATCTCATTAACTTGTTCAAGCGTGGAGTCGATGGGTATGAAGAGAATATAAGGCGTGTCCTGAAGTTCTTATACCAAGATGTAAGACGAAATAACAACCTGATCAACTCCCAAGTTTCCAAACTAATCAGCAAGCGGGATGGGCAAACTATGGCTCTGCTCTCCGACTCTGCGGCGCACTATCACGAAGGGAAATTCGACATCGCATTCATTTTCGATTTGGATGCAGGTAAAGTGGAAGTCATTCAAAAACAGCCTACCTTGGTGGATTGAGTTATTCCGACACAGCCGCAAATCCAACACAGAGACCCTAAACGCAGGGTCTCCTAATGCTTAA
Organism: Alicyclobacillus hesperidum subsp. aegles; assembly: GCF_027923525.1. Taxonomy (NCBI): domain Bacteria; kingdom Bacillati; phylum Bacillota; class Bacilli; order Caryophanales; family Alicyclobacillaceae; genus Alicyclobacillus; species Alicyclobacillus hesperidum. The sequence continues at coordinate 26,795 of NZ_BSBJ01000008.1, forward strand.
GCGGAACCATAATCTGAAATGGAGCAAGAAATGTTTCAGTAACCTTAAACAAAAATGGTTACGTTACTTGAACAAAAAAACGGTTCTGTAACCTTTTCCTGACGCCCGATTCCCCGCTATATTGGCAATTCCTCCGACCTGGCAACCTGCTCGGTGCGGTCGGAGACAAGTCGCGATGCACATAGTTCAAGATGTGGATTGGTGAGCCGCTCGTGCCAATCATATGGAGATAGTTGGTTAGAGTGATCGTTTCTAAGCCGAATGGCGGACGATGCGGTCCCTCCCAAGTCTCCAAAACGACTGTCGCCTCGAAAAGAAACTGTCCCTTCTCACACAAACGTTTGATGTCCTTAAACTGTGCCTGGTAAAGCCCAAAACTGCGATGCTCCCGATAATGGTCGAATATCGCATGTTGGATGTACGGATTAAGCATTTCTGTACTGTTCAGGAATGAAGGGCATAACGCGACGGACGGAAGGGATTCGCTGTCTGCCTGGAAACGACAGTCCATCTTTTGCACGAGTGGGGCTTAATCATTCCGAGGCTCAATCCAGACTTTGTAGCGTGGCTGTCCAGCCACCACGTCAGTCGATGAGTGCACGGCTACGGCTGGCATTGAAGGATTGTGCATTTTCAAAAACTCCGCCCAACGCGGTATCTGTCGGATCAGAAAGTCCACGACTTTTTGATCTGGCGTAGCATATCCGACGTTGACGAACCCCTCACCAACGATATCGGGGTATAGTGAATCCGCCCATTCTTCGGCTTCCCACTGTGAATCGAAGACTCTGCTGTCTTCTTTGTAACGCCCATGAATCCACTTGATACTCATAACGAGTTCACTCCGTATTAAGGGCGAAGGGAGCAGGCATTATCCTGCCCCCCCCCCCCAAACGAGACCTTTTGTCTATCCGTTGTCTCATTCGCCCTGCTCTTGAACCGTCTCCACGCTCACCGCTACCTCGTCACCCGCATTCGGCACTTCGTCGCGGACTTTGACATTGAAATGCTTTTCGAATTCCTCGGTCATGATTCTCAGCCGTTTCTGGACATTTTCCTTCTTTGCGCTTCCTGAACTATACGCTTCTACATACGCTTCAGGTGGAGCATTCAAAAACCCTCTCGCCCATTCCCCAAACATCTCCGCAGGAATCTCTATCCCTCTGTGTTGCATGTCGAGCGTCAACTTGAACAGCATAGGGATATGCACTTTCCGCAAGAGCTTTTCTTTCTCGCTGGGGAAGGCTTCATTCAGGTAAAAGCAGACGTTATTGAATTGTGATTTGAATCGATCACGCTGATGATCATCACGTAGCTTCTCAACAAACTCTTTCATTTCCTTCTTGCTAAATCCCGTTAGAGGGTCGTTGAGTAGAGCGAGGATTTGCAGAACCAACTCTTGATCGACGAAGTGATTTCTCGCCGCTTTCGACAGATTCACCTTATCCGTGAAGAATGGAACTTTCGCCAGGCTCTCCACGAACTCTAATGCTGATTTGCCGAGCATCGCCCTGGTTGTCTCAATGGGGCGAAGTGGGACACCATTGTTGAGTCGGCAAAAGATGTCTTCTATCTCCGACTGAGTGATCTCCTCCACCACGTCAATTTCAAATTGGTACTCCTGAATTCTCTGCTGAAACTCCTTTGGCAATTGCTTAAATGTCAATCCCTCTACGTCAATGTCATTCACATTGGGCTTGGGCGTTTGTGTGAAAGAGAGTGCAAATTCGTCATTGAGATAAGCGAAAATGCTGGACAGGCGTTGCTTCCCATCCAGAAGGTAAAATACGTTCTCGTCCTTGGTGGCGAATAGATTGGGAATCGGGTAGCCAGCAAGCACGCTATGAATAAACATCGACTGGCGTTTCACGTCCCAGATGTTTCCCTTTCTTTGTATCGCCAAATCAAAGGACAGCTTTTTCCCCTTATACATGCGTTGCAGTTGCGAGACCTTGTGTTTGACTTTCGATGCCTTCATCAACGTCACTCCCTGACAGAATCATGATTCTGTTGCACCCCCACAATGATACCTGAGGGCAAAACTCAATACGGTTACGTTCTAAACATTTTTCATCGGTATTATAACGTAAAAGGCGAGGGACAAGGGAGATTTTATTCGAGGGAATTCAGAGGAAATGTTTTGATTCCGAACAGGGCGCAGTTTGAAGCACATGCAAGTTGTATCGCGGCGGAGGCATTAAGCGTCAAGGACGGGGATAATAGGAACTTCGCTGGTGGTGACAGGGGGTAAAACAATCGGAGTTTTTTCATGGACCGATTTAGTTGTTTCATGTTGAGATCGCATCATGCCGTCTGTACCATTTTCCACGCCTTCACGGCACGGTGGGCATTCGTTTCAATCTGATGCTTTACGGAGGCGTGCTTTTCCTTCTCAGGGATGATAACTAATACACTAAGCATGATTTGTGAGATACGGAATGTGAGCATCGCTGGTTTGATTTTCTTAATGAAGTGTTCTGGTAACAGCCCCCACATCAGGATGAAGATCGTCAAAAACACAACGGCACTTGTAGCAATGATTGTCATCTCTTCATCTGTATGGCACACCGTTCGGCAAAGTGGGGCTTTTAGTCACCTCCAAACCTCCACTCAAGCAAGTGTTTTCCTCGTTCTTGCTATTTCCTCTGCCGCTCTTGCTGGGGCAAGGATGAAAAATCCAATTAACACGAATACGACTGCCCAGGAAACCCATGCGGCAGTCATCTTTTCCCGCTGTTTCTCGTCCTTGATGGAAAATAGGTCAAGACCAACCAGTAAATATAAGATCAGGAATATGGCTAAATCGTGGCGTGTATCGGCTTCAAGACGAGAAACTTCCTGTAACACCTCGTCCATTCGTTCCACCCCCACAAGTGCTTTATCCCACACCATATGCGAAAAGCATGAATGTGGAATGAGCATGCACCCACCGTGTAAAGGGAGGAGCGTTGAACTTTGTAGATATTTGAATGTAGAGTCCACGCGACGCGAAGATGAGATTTAGACCTGGGATGGCTATGGTACTCCACGAGTTTAGCCCCTAAGAACAGCATAAGAGTATGTCCAATATCGCCGTTAAACGTAAATGATAGACGTATCAGCATGAGGAAATGACCTCGTGTATCGCTGTCACCACAGTTGACCAAAAGTTGTTCCTGGTCGTCCATTGAGGTAAATCAGAATCGCGTTATGATAGAATTGAACCGAAAAGTTGTTCTCGAATCGCTTTATATATAGTGGAGGTTCTCAGCCAGAACAACTTTTTGGTTCCCCATAATGAACTCTGATTTTCTGAATGCTTATCTAAGGAAAAGACGGTCAAAAGATGACCCATCGGGTCAGCGAGGCTCTTGTTGCGAAATGCTACCTTTATTGCTGGCGGGGCTTGGGTGGATGATTTTCAACAGTGCCCTGCGGCACAGGGGAAATGCGAATCTGTAGCTATGACTCAACCTTTTCTGGATAGTGGAAGTCTGATCGTCGTGCAACTAAAATGCAGGAATCTTCATGAAGGATGGGCATCTCTTTCCAATGACGACCAACGTGATTGGAAAAACCCCTAAAGACTGCCTCAATCAGCGAAGGATAGGATTTCCGTAGCAAGGGACAACAGCTTCACCGAACTGTGATACCCGTGGCTATGGCATTTCCAGGGATCACCTATTACAATATGTGAGGACTTTCGCAAAGCTACGGCATAGCGCACTGATGACCCGCAAGAAAGCTTGAACGCCCTGTTTTACTCTTCTCCCATTTACCCACATCTACTCTGTTTCCCTATCCTTCACGGCTTCTTCTGATAGAATGCCATCGAGGATTTCGCCGTCATCGTCCTCGTCGCCAAGTTCAGCCGTCCGACCGAAGAAACTCCACCCTTTGCTCTCCAGCCATTCGATGAATGCATCCGTGAATTCATCTTCAGATACCGTGGTGTATACATTTCCGATGATACGAATCGTGTTCATGTCGTTTGGGCGCTCCAGAATCCAACTCGTGTTATCTGGTTTCGAGCCGTTGTTTCATTCAGTCATTGTGTCACCCTCCTGCCGAGTTCTTTCCCCTTAACGCCTTTAACTCGGTGCTACTACCTCGACTTTGATTCGATCAGGGTCTTCGAAAAACAAAGCGTAGTGGTTTGCCCCACCCGCATAGAGATGCCTATCTTCGTAGAGGATTGTCATCCCCTTGGCACGTACCTTCTCAGTCAAATCATCTACCTGTTGACGGGAGTCCGCATGAAAAGCCAAATGATTTAATCCTACCCGACACCGATTGTACGGGATATCGAGATGTTTTCTCTTTGCTTGAACGAAAACCAGATATGTGTCGTTCAACTTCCAACTACGTCCCTCATCCCACTCTTGAAACGGTTCAAATCCCAGTTCAGGCAGAAACCATCCCCAAAACTCAGCCGAACGTTGTAAGTCTGATACATATATCTCGATATGGTGAAGTCCGCCCACAAGCATCTTCCCTTCGACTCAATAGTCTTCCTCATCATCAACCTCTATTTAAGACCGTGCGAGATGTCAATCGTTCAATAACCGTCAAACCATCCCTTGTCACCCAGGGTTAGCCCTTAAGTTTATGTATCCTGTAAACCCCACGGTCCATCCGTTCAAAATCAGAAAACACTGTTGCATGATGATTCGGCGCATTCACACAGCACAGCGACGTAACGTGAGTTCGAATCGTTGATTCTGGATATGTGGTCTTCATCGCTTTCATGTAGTCAACGACTCTTGAACCATGAAATGATTTATGCCTTTCCGCACCCCAACTGTAATGTTCCGCATTCTCCTTACTAATCACCATAAGCCCCACTCCCGTATATGGAAGATTCCGTACCTCATCTGAGCACTAACTCACTCTAATCATCAGTTAGATTTTGGTTAATAAAGGACATCTTTTCGAGCCGTTGATGAAGCCATTCGTCAACTTCTACAATAGGCAGTTCCGAAAATTCATCGCTTGTTTCGTGAAGAATGACCAGGTATTTGATGAACGATGCTCCAACCAGTTTCACAGCATTGTAAAGTATCTCGCTAATGAGGATAGGATTGCTTTCTAAATACATCGAAAAATAGTCGTCTGAATGATGTTGCACATAGCGACCAAGTTCCACTCCGTTGGCGTGAACCCATCCGCTGAATTTTGGGTACAAAACGTCATAAATGAACAACTGTCTTGTCAATTTGGTATCGATTTCTTGCAATTTGTCGCGTAGTCTATCCATTCTCTGTTTAAGTCGGCTATCCCATTTTGCGACATCGTTGTCTTCCAACTGCATAGAACGTAAAAAATCCTGATACTTGGCAATGCTCTCTGACATCACCGAGTCTGTGTCATAATACTTTTTCAATCGCTCCATATACCCGATACCCTGGGCTACTCTTGCATGAGACCAACTGTCCTTCGCATCATCGAATTGCTCAAAATACCATATCAATAGATAATCTTCGATAATCGTTCGAAGGATAATTGCCGCCGAGTGGTCACTCCTGTTTTGGCATAGTAAACAGAGTCCCTTTAAGGAACGAACCTGCCGTGACATCAGATATGTAAGCCCATCTCCCTTTGGGTTGGACACGGGAATATTGGGTTCATTATCATTGATGAGTTGAATGAATTCCTCTGCTGTTTTCAAATCCCGTTCAATGCCCGCCCACAGATCGTCCATAATCATCACCCGCGTATTCTTCTTTTAGGGACGCGCTATCGGAGTAAGCTCAAATCCGTGTTCGCTATTCGAGAAAACCAGCAATTTAATGCCTTTTCCTTCGTACTGCTTCCGCTTCTCTACATAATCGACAACCTTGTCACTAAAGCTTTGCGCTATTGCCGTTGCCCTCACCATATTGAAATCACCATTGACCTTCTTGCGAAGAAACCAGTCCTCGTACTGCAAGAGTTGCACCAATCCGTCCTCGTCAAAGCGGTCTCTTTTCACTTCCACGATGTTGTAGGCGATGACTTCATCTTTGTTCAATGGATTGTGCGTAATGAGAAGCGCATCCATTTCTCTCCCGAAGCTTGTCGGAATGTACCCCAAGAAGTCATCATACTCCCCGAAAATGCCTTTGAAACGTCCTTCTGTAAACTCACTCAGCAACAATGCCATCACACTGTACTCATACTTCGGATTATGGTTGCTGTTTAAGTGCAGTTGGCTTAGAAGATTCGGTTCGTGATATGGGTACGGTTCACGAATCGGGCGTGGCGGTGTGAGAACGGGGTTCAGCTTCAAAAATAATCGGAACAAATGTTGAAACTCATCATTTGTGATGGAGAAAAGGGTATTCGAAGCCCCTCCTGGTCTCTGAAGACTGAACGTCCACATCAAGCCGTTATCCTTCAAATCATACACATCGTTCAACTTAATCGGGTTCTCAAACACATAATCGGAGTTTTCAATTCGGACACGAAACGGATAAACGCGGTTAGGGTCTTGGGACTCCCATACGGGTGTGGTGTCAAAAAAGGGTTTGTCTAACACTCTATATATCCCCCGTAGTTCTTTGACATCCATGATATAGAACAGAATGTAGTCTCCCTTTCTGATGGGAGCCATTCGTGATATCAACGCATCGTTATATTGGTCTTTTTCATGATTCGGAATGCCTGCTATGCCACGACGAATGCATACGTCGAAGTTTTTCTCGTTCAGAACAAAAATGTGAACAGACATCAAATCGCCTCTCAGACGGTCGTGTTTAATTCCATCGCTATGATTTGTATTCGACATAGACCTTCTCCGCCCTTCATTCATAACCTCTCAATCCTGTTTGAAACTAAACACCATTGAACCATATTTTTACAAGCCATCTTACTTGAGCTATCATGATGAAAATGATTGGCTTCATAGCTTGCTACATGGTTGTTTGATTGCGGGACAGAAATGGGGGAAGCAATGTGACACGTAAACAGGAGCATTCGAATCACATACCATCTCACAGAGTAATGTTGCTCGAACAGCCAATTTGTACAACAACCATTCCCATGGCAATGAGCACAAAGCGTATCTTCCAAAGACATCAAGAGGTGATGTGCAAGTTGAAAAGGTATTTCGGAGAGTAGGGATGATAGACGGCGACGGTTTCGTTGAAAACTGCAAGCGTCAATGGCATGAACAGGTCACGGAACACAAGTACGAAGAATTGATGAAGAGGCTACAAGCCATCAATGACCAGATACGAGTGTGTGAAAACCGCTACAGTGGGACATTTGAGGACTTACTCCGTCGTCTGACCAACGGAGTGTCGGAAACCGTTGATATTGCTGATTGGAAATGGCTTCTTGAAGAACGGAAGTGGCTCATGGAGGAATATGATAGAGATGATAGTCCCAGACGGAATTTACGCCGTGTCCCCTGCCCCTGACCAAGGGAGAGTCAGGTTCGTCGGCTGTATGAGTATTGTAAAAAATGCGGAGTAGCTCCTTCTCAACTTTCAGAAGCGGAGACGGATCAATTCATCGTGTATCCCGAAAAAGGCGGGGAGTAGAAACATTGGGATTTGCCCTTATACGTCTCGTCCCCTACCACCCTGAGCAAACGGAGGTCTGAGTCATGTTCGTCATCCATTGCAACAACTGTAGTCGCGAGGTTGAGTGGAAAGATGGTGCCGAGCTTGGAAAGCTCCCAATCGAAATGTGCGGATCTACAGTCATCTGTGCGTGTGGTCATGGGGTAAGCGATGACAACGGGACGTTGCGGGAGTTTGATGTGCCCGATGCGGAATGAATAGGCAGGGCAAGAACGGGGATTACGGGCGGAGGGACATACATGGCTTTGGGATGTGATGCTATACCCGATGTGCCAATTGAAACATTGGAGAGAACCAAATCACCTCATCTCGAATCATAACGGGTGAATACCGAGAAAGAGGTGTGAAGCATGAGCGTATCAGAGTTGGTACTTGATTGTCGTAATGGGAACCGCGAAGCTTGGACTGCCTTAGTCAATTTGTTTCGACCAAAGGCGGTCAATTGGGTACATCAGTTCTGTAGAGATCGGCACACCGCAGAAGATGTTGTGCAGGACAGCTTACTATTGGCGGCGCGTCATTTGTCTGAACTACGCAATCCGCAGGCGTTTGAAAGTTGGTTTTTTCAAATCGTGAAGACCCAAGCGTTCCGTTTCTTAAATAAAGAGAACAAGCGAAAGACGGAATCCATGGTCGAAATCTCGGACAACAGCAATGTTGAGGCAGATGTCCTCCTGAAAATAGAGTTTGAGAAGGCGTATTCAAAACTGCCCCTGGATCTTCAGCAAGTGTTTCTTCTCGCGGGTATCCATCAATGGACGGTCAATGAAGTTGCGGGATTCCTTGACATTCCCTCTGGAACCGTGAAATCCCGATTGTCGAGAGCGCGTCAACAACTTCAATCCATGCTCTCTTACAGCGAGGACGGCGGAAACAACGGGGAAGGTAGAGCCGACTCATGGGAATCCATTCTGTCTCAACTGCGGGAAAGACGATTGGTCGAACAACGTCAAATCAAAGACACGTTATCGCAGACGTGGGCAACGTTAAAGAGCGTCAAATTTGACGTCATTCGTCATTGGTATTCAGCATCAGGAGAATCAACGGAACAACACGCAAAGTACACCTGGATGTCACCCAATTGGTGGCGTATCGATACACAGTCTGATGAAGCAGGCAATGTGACTACTGTTATCCACGGTAATCGCATGCGGACTTGGTTCGAGAGTTCCAACACCATCAATCAGATTCAGTTGTCACGGAACCCCGATCCCAAGTTCATTCTTGAGCATCTCTGGAGAGAACTGTTGTCAAGTGAGGATTTAGTGGTTCTACCGTCCGAAAGAAATGACCTGTGGCATGTATGGCTCCCAACTCACTTTGCCGAATCCACCAACGATGAACGCGAACAGGCGGGAGTTCACTTTTGGATACATCCAACTGATGGAGTTCCAAGGATTATTGAGTATTGGCGGAATGACAAATGCTCATTTAGAGAAGAAATCGATCACGTTACTTGCAACCCACCCGTCACACGTCGCACCTTCGACCTGCCAACCCACATTCCGAAATCAATGTTGCGGTCTTTCTCTGATTTGATGGGTGGATTCGGGACTCAGGTGTCTATCTCTGACGCATTACAGCAATGCCCCTTCCCGTTAATGGGACTGGACGAAGAAACGGTGTCGTCCTTGGGGATAAGTGAAACCGTCGGGATCAAGAAGTATTATGGAGGAAAAGAGTGGGCTGTCAGATACGGTCCTCCCGCTCGTTCTCGCGAACTACTTCGCGGGAGTCCTGTCGTGACATTGTGGCAAGCTGAACGGTTAAACGATGATGTTGCCCGTCACTGGGGGCTATCGAAGTTAACTGAAAAACATCCAGACCTCAGTCCAACAGCGAAAAGTGAAGTAGTTTACACGCCCAGTATGGTTTTAGCCCGTTTATTTTGGGAAAACGCCGAGCGTCCGTATATGTTGACTGCCTCTGGATTATCGATGGAGGATCTTGTAAACCTGGCTCATCAATTGAAAGTCATCATCGACAAGGGCTGATTCGTTTAAGGGGCGCGGAGGCTGGTCTCATTTCACTCCTCCCCGTCCCCCTACCCAGCCTTTAGCATGGAGGTGTTACCCGTGAAACAGGTCGGAGACGAAAAGGGCAAGCCAGGTACAGAACCGAGGATTATGCGAAAACGTCCCCGTATCACTGCTCCAATGCCCACTCTTTCGCCGCATGAAAAGAGTGTACGACGGGAGAGCAGGCGGTTATTGAGACTATATGCGTTACGTAGGTCCTTCAACTGATACAAACACCAGTTCCGCAAATTCCACGGTTTTCCGTAGCGCCTGTCCATACGCCCCTGTGACTCATGCATTCCTCATAGTGGGAAATCCTCTCTATAGGCGTCACTGATACAGGGAGGTGTTTCATTTGGGTATTAAGATGTTACTTTGGTTGCTTCTGGTTTTGCCATGGGTCACGTTAGTATTCTTGGACAAAGATACAGTTAAACGATACATGCCTGTCACAATTTTTACGTGCCTGTTGATGACGATTATTTTCCAGATCGCATACACATTCAAGTGGTGGACAATTTACCAATACATTGTGCCTTGGGGATATATGATCGATGTTAGTTTTGCGTATGGCATTTTTGCTGTAAGGACATTGTGGATATTCCACTTAACATCGCATAAATTTTGTTTGTATGTAATCACCAACGTCGTCATCGATGCCTTCTTCGCATTTATCGCTTTGGCAATCATGTTGCCTTCGTTCGGTATTGGAGCCTACAACCTTCTTCAACCGTGGCAATATTTCCTCGTCATTTTTGCCCTGTTTTTCATAATTTATGGCTTCCACATTTGGCAACAAGGCATATTCAAGGCTCCAGAAGAGCGTCACACTGAAGGTGAATCAGGTGGCGAATTAAAGATACGAGGGTCTATTCGACCAAGGGCAAAGGCGCGGTGATTGGCATACCTGCCGCATTGATCATGCGATTTCAGTACAAGGAAAATACCATAACAGATGCAAGTTTCCTTCCAATCTGGGAAACCATAACTGCGGACATTTCAACCTGGAGGTGTATTCAACATGCCCTTAGTCCCGTATGACCCGTTCAACATCACCAGACGTGCTTCTGACTGGTTCCCGTCATTCCCAAGGTTGTTCGACGACGATTGGTTCGACAGTCACTTCGCGAACATGCCACGGATTCGAGTTGACGTTCGTGAGAGCCAAAACGAAGTAATCGTTACCGCAGAAATTCCTGGACTGGAGAAGAAGGAGGACGTGAATATCACCGTCCACGACAACCATCTGCATCTCAGCGGCAAAATCGAACGGATGGGCGAGCAAAAGGACGAGAACGTGCATCGCATGGAACGGTACTATGGGCAATTCTCGCGCACTGTGCCGTTACCCACAGCAGTGGATGACACGGGAGCAAAAGCGTCATACAGGAATGGGATACTGGAAGTCAGGATTCCTAAGAGCCAGAAGCAAATCGGTCGTCAGATTGACGTGGACTTTCACTGAAACACATACAGCAAATGCCCCTTGGGATTCCGAGGGGCGTTTTCGCATTTCAACATGATGAACACCGTATTTGTCTTCAAACGTGCGTCCTTTGAGTAACGGGAATGGGGTGAAGTCCGTCCCATACCGTCGCCTTTAATTCTTTGTCTTGGGCGGTTTTCCTGGTTTCGCTGGGTGTGCATTAGGCAGTCCCAAGGATGGCGGGTATTGCGGTGTCATACCTGGGTCTAAGTTCTTTGATGATTTCAGGTCGGACTCGAACCCGATATCTGTTGTCTTTGCACTGTACGCTGAGACAATTCCTGGGTCGGGGGTCAGTTGTGCTGGTTTCCCTTGCAATTGTGGCGGAATCGAATGGGGCGTTGCTGGGGTTGTGATAGGCTTTGCGACTTGCACATTGTTCGCCGCGCTTGCCGTACTTACACCAACGACCAAAAGACCCAGTGGGAGTACAGACGACACAAACCACGTTTCAAATCGTTTCCTCAAGATCAATACCTCCCTCCACTATGCAAGACGCACTTTCTGCAAGCTCTTGTTACTCCCTGCCAACTATATGGGACACCTTCTATATACTCCTACTCGAACAGTGGTACAATGCTTCCATTCTTCAACTTAACAGTCCAGTCTGAATGATGAAAAACGGTCTGGTTGAACGGTAGACTTATATCCCAAAATTCTTTTTGATCAGTGTGACTTTTATACGTTTTCCCATTTTGACGGTACACAATTTCCTGGACATTGGGCTTCTTTATTGCCCCCCAAGCAAATGTTTTACCGTTCACTGTCATTGAGGCAAAAGAAGCCTCCATTGAACCATTTCTGCTATTCAGCAAGTCATACGACTTTACCTTTAACCGCCATCCCCATAACTTGGTCTTTTCCACGTACCACGCCATATATCCAGGTTCCTTCGAAACGCGAGGGTCGGTCGTTGTAATCAACACGACACCCTTGGAAAAAGGGATTGTCTCAAGAGGCAACACATTAGAATCATAGCTTTCCTGGGATTTGGTAGGCGTGGAGTGCGATTCGTATTCATATCCCCATACACCGCCAAGGATAATCAAGACGAGAATCGGACTGCCTATGAGCCACATTCGCGGAGATTTCCAATGTTGAGAGTGCCAAAACCGCAATGCGAACCTTAAAATACCAAAGCCAACAATTGCCCCGAAGGTGTTGAGTATTAAATCATCCACGTCAAAATCGCGATATGTAAAACCCAATACAGATGAGATGATGAACTTTCCTGACTCGACCACCAAAGTCATGCAAAATCCCAGCAGGACAACTCTCAGAAACCGATTTTGCCTTGAGGATATCAAGGGTAACATAAAGCCAAACGGAACAAACAGTAGGATGTTGCCTCCCAGGTTATAAAGGTCATAGGAAAGTGACTTTCCCGCAATCACTGCTCGTATCGTATGGAATGGAATGATATTATTCGCAGGCGCATTTACTCCATAGTGGTGCAGTGGAATTGGAAACAACGTGATCTTAGCAACGACGAGGAGATATACGAAAAAGACAAAATACAAAACTTGCCGAGTTGCTGGAGTTCTCCTCTTAATACCTATGCTTATAGCGATTATCAAGTATAGTAGAACAGCGACTACGCCGAATGGGGTAAACGTCAACACACAAGTCCCTCCAATCGTGGATGATCTATATGAGCTTTCTCAGCCGAATGGAACTGGACTCAACCCTCTTGCACATAAACAACAACAGCACCGCGCCAATCAAATGAACGATAACGGACGATATAGCACTCCATAGATACCCCCAACTTACTGGTGCCAGCCCCCAGAAAATTGGGTTTCTGGTTTGCTCCCACAGCGTCTCCTGCATCAAGCTCCACAAAAACGGTGCAACGGTCAGCGTGATCGATATCATCCATGGAGTCAAGCTGATTATCCGATTACGTGTCCATATATAAAGCGCGATACCAAGGGCGAAAATGATTCCATACTCACATGTTGCGCCAATGCTGACTGGTTGGATGATCGGTAGGGCTGAGAAGATAACCTGCCGAATTCCGTCTGACCCCAGGGGCAGTGAAACACTACTGGGTAACAGTGATACGGAAAACGGTATCCAACTGATAAGAACAGCCAGCCGATCCGTTTGTTTTCTGGTAAATACCATCATGAAGGACATCGTGCCAAGCGTTGCCCAGCGAGCAGGATTCAATGGAAAGTGTTGATGCAACCACACCACCCATTGAGGCGTGGGTATTGGTTCCCATGTGGCAGGATTCCCGATGGTAACGACGGAATCATCAAATCGCGTGTTGGTAAATAGAGCTACTCCCAACGAGATAAAACATAAGACACCCACAATGAGATACCACTTGGGCGAGATTACAAACGTCTCTCGAATAATTTGCTGACGAAGTTCCTTTGCTGTGCCGAATGATGCGAGTGCTCTTTGATGCGCTTGTTCATCCGACAAACCCGCAACTCGATAATGTTGCACAGAATCCTCTAAATGGCTCTGCATTTCCTCGATCCAAGCCACTTTCTCCTGTTTGTGAAGGTAAGTACCGTTTAGGATCTGGTAAAGATAGGCATCGAATCGGTTCATTCGGGCACCACCTTGTCGAAGAAAACCGATAGCAGGCGTTGCTCCGCGTTCCACTCCTCCTGTAATTTCCTGAGATGACTCTTGCCTCGATCTGTGATGCGATAATAACGTCGGCGAGGACCCGAATCCTTGTCCGTCCCCCAGTATCCCTCAATGAATCGATTTGCCTCCAACCGCTTTAACGCTGGATAAAGCGACCCTTCTTTTATTGCCAATGCTCCATGAGTCTGGTCACTTACCTGTTGCGCGATATCGTATCCATACGAGTCGCCTTCCAGGAGAATCGATAACAAAATGACATCCAAGTATCCTCTCAAACGTTCATTTCTCATAAAGCCCCTCCAAACATAGCCTATCTATGTATGTTGCTCTAAATGGTATTCTCCAGTTCTTCAACAATTCCTTTCTTGGTCAAAGAATTTTCATACACCCGCCTTGTATCAAACACTGTAATCACAGTAAAAAAAGCGATAGTGTTCCATACACTGCCGCTCCACAATTTGATGGTTGGTGATTACTTGTGCCTTCTTAGACCAACGGAAACCGTCGCCGAAATCAGGCGATTTGATGCCTGCAATACACGCGATACGTCAGCCAAACAATCGGAATAGATACCAGTATCGCAAGACCAATTACGAGAATCGGGTACAACACTGGATAACCAAACACGTTATAAGCAACGAAGCTCTTAAATAACCTTGATACTTGTATCAATCCTGTGTAGCTAAAGTCCATAAGGGTTTGCGCCCAATTTTTTAACCCGAACATCAACACGATGAGTTCTGGAAGTGCAAAAATTCCTGCTGAAACGAAAAATGTTACCAGTGTGGATCTGTTAAATGATGACAACAACATTATGAGAAATCCGAAGGCAACACCGCCCAACAGTTGAATCAACACCGCAACTCCTATATATTGCGCCACGGACAAGTGAAAAGGTGCACTATATAAGGCAATGCTTTGTAACGGGTAGTTAAATCCCCCAATATCAAACAGACTCAGGTTTGAAGCAACATTTACTACCAGCAAAATGCCTTCCATCACCAAAACATATAGCGTTGAAGCCAGAATCTTAGCAGTGACCAGTTGTCTCCTGCCACGTTTTGCTGTCAATAAAAAACTATCCGTTCCCAAGGAATATTCCTCTGAAAAAACAGGCGACAAACCAACCAGGATGATCGCTCCAAAAATGATGAGTCCATACGTCTTGAAGAAGTCAACCATCATGTTGCTGGCACCGTTGTAGTGTCCAAAGCCGATGTACGGGAGATGTTTCATCATGTTGTATTCAAGGGTATCCGCGCGATAAGTAAACCCGATTTGCCCCTGCGCTTTGAGCTTGTTAATGGATTGCTGTAGCATTTCCAGGTCTGGTTTAATTGCACTACCTGTTTCCGCATTTAGAATGGCTGTATCACGTAAATACGCGCGATTCAGCATGTTCACTTCATTGTTTGGAAGCCCCGCCGTACATTCAAGCTTCGGTGCAATTTTTTTCAGTTCTGACTTTGCTTGCTGTACCTGTTGGGCAGTCGGTGGCACGGACTGATAGTAGCCTGCATAACCACCTGATGACGAAGTAAGTATTTGCAAGGGCAGATAGATACAAAACACCATGATGGCGAAGAAAATCCATACACTCTTTCGAGAAAACAGCTTATATAACTCAAACCGCGTTAGTGACAGTGGCTTCATCTGAGGTCGCCTCCTCACCAAAATAGTAGAGATATAAGTCTTCTAAGGTCGGAGTGACCGTTTCTGCATTCGGTAACGGTTGCTGATCGGATACAATACGAAGGGATACACCATCATGAGTGCGGGTCACACTGCCAACCTGGAATTGTTGCTGAATGGTTGACACTTGCCGTTCCGTGCAGGTTAATGACCACACTTTCCTTTCTATCTGCCGTAAGAATCCCTCTGGGGTATTCCGATTCACCAATTGCCCGTTTTTAATAATCAGGACATCCTGTGCCACGAATTCCACATCTGAGATGATATGGGTAGACAACAGCACAATCCGATTCGTCGAAAAGTCTGAAAGGAGATTGCGAAATCGAATCCGTTCTTTCGGATCAAGACCTGCGGTGGGTTCATCGACAATCAGGATCTTCGGGTCATTTAATAGAGCTTGTGCAATGCCTAACCGTTGTTTCATCCCACCAGAAAACTTACCAACCTTAACGTGGCGAACGTCATCAAGGTTCACCAGTTGCAACATCTCCGAAACTTTCCTTTCAGCACTGGACTTGTCCAACCCTTTTAATGCCGCGATATACATCAAAAAACGTTCAGCCGTAAACCTCTTATAAAGACCAAAGCTCTGTGGTAAATAGCCAAGGATATCTCGGTAGTCTTCACCCATTGTGGTGATGTCCTCTCCATCGACCAATACCCTGCCAGCGGATGGGCGGAGAATCCCTGCTATAATACGCATCAACGTACTTTTGCCAGCACCGTTCGGTCCTAATAATGCATGTACGCCTTCAGACAGTTCAACGTTGAAGTTCTTTAGTGCGTTTTTTCCTCTGTAGCTTTTCGAGATGTTCTCAATCTGCAATTTCAACGAAGATCCCTCTTTCCGCTCGGTTCCGTAGTTGGATAGACTGCATCCAGAGTAATGCGAATCCTACCACTCCAAACAAAACGAATAACGTGTCATTAAGCGATAGCAAATAGGGCAATGTTTTTGGATTCGAAAGGATACCGATTACGAGAGCACCCCATACGGAGACTGCAATCGGGACCAAACGTCTGCCTCGAAACCTCGATGCCAGAAACAGCATAATGCTGGATATCCACGTAAACGGAACCACCCAGAACAACAGCACTTTCCATAAATCAATGCCAAACGTCCAATATAGTCCGAACGAGATGATGGCATTGAGTACGACATTGTACGAGCCAATGAGAACAAATCGTGCCATCATGATTTGCGGAAGTGACATCTTGCTGGCAAGTTCCATTTCCGCCATCCCGCTGTCTGTACTTCGGAGAATCTCCAATACTCCAAGAATAAATGGCATCGGAGAAAGAACTAAGACCGTCTTATAGGGGCTAATTGAATCAAACACCGTTGCAACGTATCCACTAACGAAAAGCAACAAGCTAAAGAGCCAAAACCACTTTGAAACATATTCGACTTGAAGCGACAGCGTATGAAACATTCGCTTCAATTTACTGCTTTCCGAGGCGTACCGTGGTACATGGACAACACAATTTTCGATTGTGTTTTGAATGACATGTTCAGGAGGAAATTCCACTGTATACTCATCGAGCATTCTTGCGAGTTCTTCAACCTCAAGTTCTTCACCCTTTTCCCTAAACAGATGTTCCCACTCACGAGTTGTGTCTCTCTTTGTCATAGCCATCACCTCCCTTGACCAGCTTTCTTAATTTCCCCAGCCCTTGATAGAGCCGAGACTTAACTGTGGACTCCGTACATTGCATGATCTCAGCGATTTCCCTTATCTTCATCCCTTCAAAATAACTGAGCACAATGGTGTCGCGTTGGTAGTCAGGCAACTCCATTAAAGCATTCCTGATTGCCCTTCTCTCGTCATTTCGTTCCAACAGCCGATAAACGTTCATGGATTCATCAGCAATCTCAGGTCGGATCTCAATCTCATTCTTCTTTCGAGCATGTGTCGCACTTCGGAAATGATCTGCACAATGATGGTATGTGACGGAAGTGAGCCAACTTTTGAATTTTCCTTCTCCCTTGTAGGAGGAAACTGACTTTGCCACCTTTATGAAGACCTCTTGTGTCAAATCACATGCCACGTGATAATCGCCCGTCTTTCGATATATGATGCCAAACACCAATTTGTAATAGCGTCGGATTAAGACTTCCATAGCGGAACGGCTACCACGTCTGATTTCAGCGATGAGTTCTTCATCCGATTGCAAATTGTCACCCTCCTTTCGCTTATGTAGACGAGAAACAACCTGTAATAGTTTTAAGTTGTATGTACCAGTCCGAGCTATGTCCCATCGGAGGGAACTTATCCACCGATACACATCTATTTGTGGATAATTCCTATTTGTCGGACATATAGAGAGACCCACCCAATATTTCTTCTATGCTCTTGAGACAAATCTGCCCACTGCTACGTCTAAGTGTATACCAGGAAACAAAGGAGCGAGGAACATGAACAAACAACGTCTGCGTTGGTGGGATATTTCGGGGCAATCCGAGTCGGGTACGATATTTGTCTATATTGTTGAGGCAACATCACGGAAAAAGGTCATTCGTCGATTCGGGGAACTAAACAATGCAAGGACTTTGATGGAACCACCGTTTCTGTTACATTCCCGCGTGACCAGGGACAAATCCGAGTCCATGCTAACGACTGGTTCCCTGGAACCCTGACTCATCTCTATGTTCCTGATACGAGGACGATTGTCGAACTCATTCGAGCACCTCGCTATAAATGCGAGTGCGGTGAGGTTCACATTTCCGAAGGTAAGTATCCATCTGTATGGTGCTCTTGCGGCAAGAAGGCTTATCCAGTTGTAGACGCTTCACAGAAAAAGCAACAAGACATTCAGCCGCAAGAGCTATTCTCGTCAATGCTCGAAAGGCGTAAGCGGAAGGATATCCGAGCTTGACTATGGAATAGAATGTCGGTGGAGGTGGCGACATGCCCAAGCGAGTGGCTTCTTCAATCGTTGTCATCATCTTCCTGCTGGCAATTCTGAGCGCCGCCACGGTGTATTATCGTAAGACCTACTTCTTCAGCCCGTTGACCTTTCGGCAAGACAGCGTAATCAATCTGCCGTACAAATACTACAGAAATCCATTGTATATCGAATTTGACTTTGTGAAGCCAGGTTCAAACCCTTATCTCCCAGTTTGGTATCGCTCTGTAACGACAAATCGCAGTGAAATACTCCAAGTGATTGCCGACCTGCGACGTGCGACTCCATCCTCGGTACACCCCAACCATAGGATGCTTGGTAACGCGGGCATGTCCTACATTCTTCTGAGGCAACAGGTGTTTCCAACACCACGACCACCGAGTCCAATCTTGCTAACCGTACAGATATACAATCCTCAACATGTTATGGAGATCATCCAATCCAACGGACAGCCGCCTGTGGTGCGAAACATCCCTCAATCCTTGCTGACGATACTGAACCAGCAAGAGTCAAAATCTGTGCCTGATAAGTAGGTAAAGGCGATGCTCAAACCACGATACTCCTCATTCTCCAATCTCCAAGGAGCAAATACTCACTGGTCAGCATAAGCATGAGTAGTCCAGGAAGCTCTTCATTGTCCTTCACAGCCATACGTAATATTGTTCCATTTTCAAAATCGAAAATCGCAAATTTGAATTTTGCATTTTTCAAAACCGTTTACACCATATAATGGAAGTGTAGAGGCGGAACGCTCGATAAGACCTTAATAACGAAATTAAGATCGCATTCTTGCCGTCGGTCAATCCTCCCCTTCAACTTCCACAGTATTCCATTTTGGAATTTGAAAATGAACAGTACCTATTCTGTATTTGACATTGCTACTCACCAAAACACTGCATCAGGTGGCGATTAGAGACTGCGTGGTAGTCGATACAGGGTCATTTGGCATGATTCCATACAATCTAATACCAGCACTGCTACTGGCTTTTTCACGCTCTCTTCCCGCACGGTCTTTCCCTTCACCCTTTCTGCAACCTTTTCCCAATTTCGATTTTGAAATTTGCAAATTACCGATTTTGCATTTCTAACTATGTTCCCATCAAAAAATCTCCTGCTTTTTTCCCGCCTCCATCCCGCATTCCACCGTACTCAATTGTGAACAGTGAATATAAAGTCTCGCACGCAGTTCCCTCATTCCGTCTTTTAACCCCTTTTTTTCCTGTCACGACTTTATTCTTGGGAAAATAAAGTTCTGCGCTGCAATCGCAGCATCCAAGGCGGCACGATCAATACCCTTGCGCGGCGGATCGAATACGATCACGTCCGCTTGGCCGCCAGATTCTATCCACTTTGGCAGCCACTCTTCGACCCGTGCTCCGTGAAACTCCGCATTTTCGATGCGATTCAGTTCGGCATTTTCCCGGGCATCCTCAATTGCCTGTGCAATTTCCTCAACGCCAATGACGCGGCGGGCGTGCGGCGCAAGCAGCAAGGTTAGCGTGCCAATTCCGCAATAGGCGTCGATCACGACATCTTCCGGCGTCACCTGCGCCTGTTGCAACACCACTTGATACATGCGATCCGCCATCCCCGTCTGTACCTGTAAGAATGACCGGGGCGACACACGGAAACGCCGGCCACCCATACGTTCCATGAGATAGCCGTCGCCTTTCTGCACGTTGACGGTGCGACCCCAAATGGGCCCTGTCGGACGCGGTTGGACCGTCATGGCCACCGTTTTGACGGACGGCGCATGAAAACGAGCGAGCGTGCGCGCGAATTCATCGTCGCCATTAGCGGTGCAGAATACAATCATCTGCTCGGCATTCGTCGCAGACTCGCGCAAGACAATGTGGTGCACGTCTGCAGCCGCTGGTCCGATGCTTGTCAGGAAGCGGCATGCCCGTACAAGAGTGCTTTGCATCGTCTCCGAAATGAGGTGACACGAGTCGGTCACTGCCATTGCGTGCGTTTCAGCCGCAAAAAAACCCATCTCAACCCGCTTCTCATCTGCATTATAGCGCACCGGCATCTGCACCTGGTTGCGGTATCGAAACGGCGTATGCGATCCGATGATAGGACGGACGACAGCATCGACATCCAAGCCGAGCCGCTCCGCGATGCGGCGGATGCGTCCCTCTTTCCATATCGTCTGTGCCTCGTAGCGCATGTGTTGGACTTGGCATCCTCCGCATTCACCGAACACTGGACACGGCGCATCCTGCCGATCCGCCGATGCCGTGCGTCGCTCCACTACTTGCCCGCAAGCGAATCGCTTCTCTACGGATGTAATGCGAATTCTTGCATCCTCGCCGACAAGGAGAAACGGGATGAACACCGTCATCCCGTTGCAGATGGCGACACCATCGCCGTTGTCGTTAAGGCGTATAGCCGTCACGTCAAATTCTTCACCGACCGAAATGGCCTTTTGTTGATCAACGTCCGCCATCCGCGCCCTCCCTTGATATCCACTTGCCTATCACAAGGCATTGATCTTTTCAATCAGCAATTGGTTGACGAGCGCAGGATTGGCTTTGCCTTTCGTCGCTTTCATCACTTGGCCCACCAACGCCGCCAATGCGCGATCCTTGCCACCCTTATAGTCGGCGACCGACTTCTCATTATGGGCAATCACCTCATCGAGAATCGGCCCCAGCACGGCGACATCGCTGATCTGCTCCATCCCCTGCTCCTTAATGATGGCAGCGGCACTCTTACCCGTTTCCCACATCGCCTTGAATACTTCACGCCCCTGCTTCGATGAGATCTTCCCGCTCCCGATCTCGCCGATAAGACCCGCGAGATTCTCAGGCGTGATGGGGCATTCGGCGAACGTCTTCCCTTCGCTGTTCAGGGCGCCCAAGATGTCGCTCATGACCCAGTTGCTTGCCGCCTTGGCATCTGCACCGGCCGCAAGCACCTGTTCGTAGTACGCGGCTGTCTTCGGATCTGCCGTGAGAACGCCAGCGTCGTATGCCGGCAGGCCAAGTTCCTCCTCGTAGCGACGGCGCTTCGCTGCCGGTAGCTCAGGGATGGAAGCCCGAATCTGTGCCAGCCAGGCGTCATCAATATCGAGATCGACCAAATCAGGCTCAGGGAAGTAGCGATAGTCGTGCGCTTCTTCCTTTGACCGCATGGAAATGGTCGTCTGCGTGGCCTCGTCAAAGCGACGCGTTTCCTGAACGACTGACTCACCAGCTTCGTACAATTCGCGCTGGCGTTCCACCTCGTACTCCAGGCCGCGTTGAACATTGCGGAATGAGTTCATGTTCTTAAGCTCGGCCTTGTTACCAAACGTCGTCGAACCGACCGGACGCAAGGAAATGTTGGCGTCACAGCGCAGCGATCCCTCTTCCATCCGGCAATCAGACACATCACAATATTCCATGATGCTCTTCAAAGCCTCTAGGTATAACCGAGCTTCTTCCGGGGATCGAATGTCTGGTTCTGACACGATCTCGATGAGTGGCACGCCGGTGCGGTTGAAGTCGACCAATGTGTGAGACCCATCGGCGGCATGCGTCGACTTGCCGGCATCTTCCTCGAGGTGCAAACGCGTGATACCAATGCGTTTGCGCTCGCCCCCCACTTCGATCTCGATGTATCCGTGCTCGCCGATCGGCTTATCAAACTGCGAGATTTGATACCCTTTGGGCGAATCCGGATAAAAATAGTTTTTGCGGTCAAATTTCGAATGCTGATTGATCTGGCAATTGAGCGCAAGCGCTGCCCGCAGGCCGAGCTCAAGCGCGTTTTTGTTCAGCACGGGAAGGGCGCCAGGATGGCCCATGCAAACCGGACAGACGTTTGTGTTCGGCTCCGACTTGCTGTCGTTTTTACAACCACAGAAAATCTTCGAAGCCGTCTTTAATTCAACGTGCACTTCGAGGCCAATGACCGTTTCGTAGTTCATTCCGCCACCCCCAACACCGGCCGTTGCCACGCAAAGGATCGCAATTGCTCATAGGCGTGCGCGACGCGCAAAATCGACTTTTCATCAAACGGCTTGGCAAGGATTTGCAAGCCAATCGGAAGTCCTCCTGCAAAACCACAGGGCACGCTGGCTCCTGGCAGCCCTGCGAGGTTTGCCGGGATCGTATAGATGTCGTTTAAGTACATTTGCAACGGGTTGTCCGCCTTCTCCCCGAACTTGAACGCAGTGGTCGGCGTCGTCGGCATGAGGATGACGTCGCAATGGGCAAAAGCGCGATCGTAATCCTGGCGAATCAGGGTGCGCATCTGCTGCGCCCGCTTGTAGTACGCGTCATAGTAGCCGGAGGACAGCGCGTATGTGCCGATGATGATGCGCCGCTTTACCTCCATACCGAAACCTTCACTGCGCGAGCGCTCAAACATGTCGATGACGCCGCTCGCTTCGGCACGCCGCCCGTAGCGCACGCCGTCAAACCGCGCGAGGTTGGACGACGCCTCGGCGGGCGCGATGAGATAGTACGTGGCCACGGCGTACTCCATATGCGGGAGTTCGACTTCGACCACTTGCGCACCGGCCTGTTCCAGGGTGCGAATGGCTTCCTCGACCGCAGCCTTGATGGCCGGATCCAGCCCCTCCTCCGGCAGGTTGCGGACAATGCCGATACGCATCCCCTTAACCCCTGCATCGATGCCTTCCGTGAAGTCGATCTCGCCCTGCCCGCGCGCCGAGGTGGAATCCATCGGGTCATGTCCACAGATGGCGTTCAAGACAATCGCCGCGTCCTCCGCTGTGCGCGTGAAGGGACCAATTTGATCTAGTGATGACGCAAAGGCGATCAAGCCGTAACGCGAGACGCGCCCATAGGTCGGCTTGAGACCGAAACATCCACAAAATGCGGCCGGTTGACGAATCGAACCGCCGGTGTCCGAACCGAGCGCGAATGGGACAAGCCCTGCCGCGACGGCAGCTGCGGACCCACCGCTGGAGCCGCCAGGAACGTATTCCTTGCCATACGGGTTGGCCGTCTTCTGGAACGCGGACGTCTCTGTCGAAGAACCCATAGCAAACTCGTCCATATTGGTCTTGCCAACCATCACGCCGCCTGCGGCTTCGAGTTTTTGCGCGCTCGTCGCACTGTAGGGTGGTATGTAATTTTCAAGTATGCGTGAGGCTGCCGTGGTACGAACGCCTTTCGTCACAATGTTGTCCTTCAATGCATACGGAACGCCACGCAAAAGCGCACCCTCGGACGCCTGTCCGCTGTCGATTCGATCCGCCGTCTGCAACGCGGCTTCGGGATCGACAAGCAAAAACGATTTT
Source organism: Alicyclobacillus hesperidum subsp. aegles (assembly GCF_027923525.1). Taxonomy (NCBI): domain Bacteria; kingdom Bacillati; phylum Bacillota; class Bacilli; order Caryophanales; family Alicyclobacillaceae; genus Alicyclobacillus; species Alicyclobacillus hesperidum. Next base: position 50,303 of record NZ_BSBJ01000008.1, read on the forward strand.
AGTTCGCCATCAATTTGCTCAATCGCCGAAAGCGACTGTTGCACCCAATCGCGTGACTTCGTCTCGCCCTGGCGAATGGATGTAAGAATCTCCTTGACGGTCTTCCCGTTCATGCACCGCCGCCTCCTTCCAACACCGCGGGTACGCGAACCTGCCCAGCCTCTGCCTCCGGTGCGTTGGCGAGAGCGAGATCGCGCGGGAGGCTCGGGCGCACGACATCGTCGCGTAGGACGTTAACCTCTTGGAAAGGATGGCTCGTCGGCTCCACGCCGTCGAGTTGAACCTGTTGTAACTGTTCCGCGTATTCGAGAATGTCGCTCAACTGCGGCGCCAATTGCCTCAGATCCTCGGGAGGCATCGCGAGCCGCGCCAGCCGGGCGACATGGCTGACCGTTTCTGCAGTGATTTTCAACGGGTATCCTCCTTCAATTCGCCGTCAAGCCCAAGCTTCACGGGCCGCAAACAGATTGTTGCTGCGCCCTCGTTTTACTGGCTTGTCCACGCGCAGTTCCTTTCGGGATTATAGCATAGCCGCGCAAAGCTTCGCCTGTGCGCGGCCTAGTGCGAAACAATTTCAACCAGAATGGAGGCGAGTGAAAAGCAGACGCCGACGAGGTACAGGATGGCGACTGTCTGCACCTGATTCAGTCCCGATTTCATCAATAAGTGAAACGTATGTCCTTTGTCGGCGATGTAAATGGGACGGCGTTCTTTAAATCGACGCGAGACGACCCATAACGTGTCGAGGATGGGAACGCCTAAGGCGAGCATCGGCACAGCCAAGGAGACAATGGTCGCACTTTTAAAAGCGCCATCGACTGCGATGGCTGACAAGGCGTAACCGAGGAATGTCGCTCCGGCATCCCCCATGAATATGCGGGCCGGATGGAAGTTGTACTTGAGGAAGCCGAGAGCGGAACCGACCAGAGAAATGGCGAGCATGGCCATCATATCCTGGCCCTTCATCAGGGCGATAAAGACTAGCGTCAAAGCGGAAATGGCTGCAATGCCAGCGGCCAAGCCGTCAACACCGTCGAGAAAATTCATCATGTTGGTAACGGCGACGACCCAAAACACGGTGGCAACAGCCGACAACCAGCCCGGGAAAGCGTAATACATATGTGCGAATGGGAGGTTGACCCCACTGATGCGCACGTGAAAGAGCACCAGGACGATGGCTGCGGCAATTTGCATAAGGAATTTCGGCCAAGCCTTAAAATCACGCCCGCGAGTCTTGTAATAATCATCCAGAACACCAATGCCAAAGATGATGAAGCCGCCAGCCGTAATGCCCCAATAAGTTGAGTGCCGATGCCCAAGGACACCTGCGGCGACGACAAATGATATGTATATGGCGAGTCCGCCAAGGAGCGGAATCGGTTCACGGTGAATCTTGCGCTGGTTTGGGCGATCCACAAACCCGGTACGCAGGGCAAACGCACGGATAAACGGGATTGAAAAGTTGGAGATAAGCGCAGCAACTGCGCAACAGACGAACAGATACCATCCAGGAACCATGCCGGCGATGCGACCTCCCATCCTGACGAGGCAAATCTCCTTACCGACCCGATTGTACCAAAGTTCGATAGCTGTCCGCTTGAATTTCGCGATGGTCAGTCATGGGCATTTGATGTGGGACATAGACATGAAGCGAACAGGCTAACACCATTCTACGCAAGGGGGCTGCACGACATTGCCTACCCATGACGTCATCATCGGTCTTCTCATCGCTCTTCCGATCGCGTTCATCGCCGGTCGCTACTCCAATCGGATCGCATTTTTTCATGCTCAAACGGAAGAAAAGCTGACGGTACCCGAATTTTTGAAGTCGCGGCAGTAAACGCAATCTGGCAGCCGGGGCTGGGTATTCCCAGCCCCTTTGCATGGTTAGCCCCGCACTCCAGCCTCATCGACGATCCGCAAAAATTCGGCTTCATCAAGAATTTGTAGTGTCGCATTCGGATGTGTTGCGAGAATCTCCTGCGCCTTGGCGAGTTTGCTGCCTGCCTTCTCCCCGGCAATCAGGATATCCGTCTTGACACTGACGCTTGACGAGACCTTTCCACCCAATTGCTCAACCCACGCCGCCGCCTGTTTGCGATCCGCCTGTGCTAAAACACCCGTCAGCACGACCGTCTTTCCTGCAAACGGCCCATCGGTCACGGCACGTGCGCCAAGGTACTCCATATTCAGCCCGAGCTCTTTGAGTTCCCGAATGAGCTGTTGCACGCTTGGATTGGCGAAATACAGACGAATGCTCTCCGCCATCTTTGGTCCTACATCGGATACCTGCATCAACGAATCCATATCGGCAACCATCAAAGCGTCCATGGTGCCAAATTGCTCGGCCAAGGTCTTCGCCGCCTTTTCCCCGACATGCCGGATACCAAGGCCAAACAACAGACGCTCTAACGAGTTGCGCTTGCTATCCGAAATCGCGCGCAACAACTTGTCGGCCAACCTGTCGCCCATCCGTTCAAGCTGTAGAAGGTCTCCTTTTTTCAAGCGATACAAGTCTGCGTACGTGCGCACCAGGCCGCGTTCCAATAGGATGGCGATCCACTGCTCGCCAAGCCCCTCAATGTTCATAGCATCCCGTGACGCAAAATGGATCAACCCCTCGCGAAGCAAAGCAGGGCAGTCTGGGTTCATGCATCGCCACGCCACTTCTCCATTGAGTTTTTGTAAGGGCGATCCGCACTGCGGGCAGGTGGTTGGCATCCGAAACATCGGCAATTCTTCTGTGCGCCGCTCTGGCAGCGCGCGGATGACCTCAGGGATGATGTCCCCCGCCTTTTGCACGACAATGACATCCCCGACGCGAATGTCCTTTTCCCGAATCAAATCCTCGTTGTGCAGCGAGGCGCGCGAGACGGTAGTACCAGCCAACTGCACGGGATCAAACACGGCTGTAGGCGTGACCGCACCCGTACGACCAACGGTGAGCTCAATGCTCCTCAGCGTGGTCTCTGCCTGTTCCGCAGCATATTTATAAGCAATCGCCCAGCGTGGGCTCTTTGCTGTAAAGCCAAGCTCATCTTGCAAAGCGAGATCGTCAACCTTAATGACCATGCCGTCGGTCGCATACGGAAGTTGGTGGCGGCGCTCCGCCCACTCCTCGATATACGCCACGACTTCTTCGATGTCCCGACACAGTTTGCGCTCGCCGTGGGCTGGCAGTCCTAGTCGCGCGACGTAGGTCAAGGCTTCGCTGTGTGTCTCTACCGCGTGTTCGCCCGGCTGTGCCAATTGGTATACAATTACACCGAGCCTGCGTGAGGCCGCAATAGCAGGATCCAACTGTCGCAATGATCCGGCTGCTGCGTTGCGCGGATTCGCAAACAACGGCTCGCCCTGCGCCTCACGCAACTCGTTGAGACGCGCAAATTCCCGCTTTGGCATATACGCCTCGCCTCGCACCTCAATACTCACGGGTTCATTGAGTTGCAGGGGTACGTTGCGAATGGTACGAATGTTCGGGGTGATGTCCTCACCAACCTCGCCATCGCCGCGGGTGGCCCCTTGCACCAAAACGCCGTTTTCATAGCGCAACGAGACGGCGAGCCCATCGATCTTCAATTCGCAGACATAGCGAACCGCATCGCCCACCACCTGGCGTACACGCTTGTCAAACTCGAGCAGATCCCCGGCGGAATACGCGTTTGCGAGGGAAAGCATGGGAATTTCGTGTTCGACCTTGGTGAATCCCTCGGCCACCGGGGCACCAACGCGTTGTGTCGGCGACGTCGGATCGGCCAATTCTGGGTACATAGCCTCTAATTGCAGCAGTTCCCGCATCAACGAGTCCCATTCCGCGTCTGTGATCTCCGGCTTATCCTCGAGGTAGTACCTCCGATTGTGATACTCGATTTGCTCGCGCAACTCTTTCACGCGCGATTTCGCTTCTTCGAGCGTCATGCTCATCATCGATATCCTCCAACTGCAATCGATAATATGTGGGTGCTGTGCCAAACACCGTACACCCTGTCTGCTCCATTACGATTCACTGATTTTCTGGATGGGTGCAAACTTCGCAAACAGTTTACGTTCGCCAATCGGATCGGCAAACCGCACCATTAACTCGAGCTGCTCGCCTTCGCCCTGTTTGGATATAATGACGCCCCGCCCCCATTTGCGATGTTCCACCACATCGCCGGGGTTGTATGGCACCGTGAGATCGGCACCAAAGGACTGCGGAACCACGACACGGGAGCCAAGACGCGCTGGTTCGCCGTCTCGATTGAGCCTCCGCGATGCGTCGTCCTTTCCAGACGCAGGCTCCGCGGCGCGGTACGTAGACAACCCGTCGTGATCGATATCCGTCGAAGGCATTTCACGTAAAAAGCGGGACGCCGTGAAAAAGCGGCGCTCGCCAAAAATCATGCGATTGCTGCAGGTCGTAAGGAACAATTGCTCCTTCGCCCGCGTGACGCCAACATAGCACAAACGTCGCTCTTCCTCCATCTCCTCCGGGGAATCAAGCGCTCTTTTGTGCGGAAATACACCTTCCTCCATGCCGACGAGAAAAACCACCGGAAACTCTAAGCCCTTCGCGGCATGCAGGGTCATCATGATGACTTCGTTTGCGGATTCACTCAGGTCCGGCTTGCCACCTGCCAAATCCGTATCCGAAACGAGCGCGACTTCCGTTAGAAACTGCTCAAGTGCACCGGTTTCTCCGTCCCTGACACCATTCTCATCGAACTCGCGCGTCAGCGACAGGAACTCGTCCAGGTTCTCCAGTCGGCTCTGTGCTTCCAACGTCTTTTCCGCAGCCAAGGCATCGCGATAACCCGATCTTTCAAGCAACTGCTCTGCCAAGTCGGTCAGCGGCAGAAATGCACGCTGCTGTTGCAAAAGGAGGACGAGATCGACAAATTGAGCCAACGCCGTCGCCGCCTTGCGTGCGATACCCGCTTGGCCAGCGTGCTCTGCCGCCCGAAAGAGCGATGTGCCGTGTTCACGTGCATAGGTTTCGAGCCGTTCTAAAGATGTATCGCCGATTCCCCGCTTTGGCACGTTGACCACGCGCAAAAACGAAACGTCGTCGTCTGGATTGGCGACCAACCGAAGATACGCAAGGACATCCTTGATTTCCTTGCGTTCGTAGAACCGCACGCCGCCATAAATCCGATACGGAATGCCCCTCTGCAGAAACACTTCTTCGATCACGCGCGATTGAGCATTTGTCCGATACAAGACGCTGAAGTCCGCATAAGTGCGTCCGTTCTGCGCAAGTCGTTCGATCTGATCTGCGACGTATTGAGCCTCAGCCCGTTCGTCCGCGGCGTGATACAGGCGCGCTTTTTCGCCTTCACCCGCGCTTGTCCACAAGTTTTTCGAGCGCCGCAACTGGTTGTTTTGAATCACCTGGTTGGCAATGCGCAGAATCCGTCCCGTAGAACGATAATTTTGTTCAAGGCGAATGACCGTCGCATTCGGGTAGTCCCGCTCGAAATCGAGAATATTGCGGATGTCCGCACCTCGCCATCCGTAAATGGATTGATCCGAATCGCCGACTACACACAGATTCTTGCGTTTCTCTGCAAGCATCTTGACCAGCACATACTGTGCATGGTTCGTATCTTGGTACTCGTCGACGTGGATGTGTGTAAAGCGGTTTTGGTAGTAGTTCAGCACATCCGGGACGGATCGAAAAAGCTCTACGGTTTTCAGCAACAGATCATCGAAATCGAGCGACTGATTCTCTCTGAGTCTACGTTCATACTCTTGATAAACCTGACCGATCAGCTTTTCATAGGGCGATCCGGCTTGGTCCACAACCCGCGTGGCGGATCGCAATTCATTTTTATGTTGGCTGATTTGGTGAAGCACCGCCCGTGGATCATACTTTTTCACATCGATATTCATGTCGTGCATCACGCGGCGGACGACGGAAAGCTGATCCGCCGCATCAAGCACTGTAAAGGCAGTCGAGTAGCCGAGATGTTGTATGTCTCTGCGCAAAATACGAGCACACAACGCATGGAATGTCGACGTCCAAATGTCACTCGCTACTGCCCCCACCAGCTGCTCGATCCGCTCGCGCATCTCGCGGGCAGCCTTGTTTGTGAACGTAATGGCGAGAATAGCCCAAGGCGGCACCCGTCGTTCGGCAATTAAATAGGCAATTCGCCGCGTCAATACGCTTGTTTTACCACTGCCAGCACCCGCCAGAATCAACAGCGGGCCGTCTGTGGTTTGCACCGCCCGTTTTTGTTCATCGTTTAAACCGTGCACAATCGAGTTTGTATCCAGCTCCGTCCGTGCCACGTACGCATCACCTTTCGCGCGCCGCTGCGCTATACTACACACGAGTATAACAGTTTCGTCCACCCAAGGCGATCATTTGTTCGCCTCATTCCGTCGGTTTTCGAACACGCCGTTGGACAAATCCGTATGAATTAAATGTGTTGACTCTGAAATGGCCATCTGCTATATTACTACTTGTCCGTTTTTGAAGGACGTAAATAAGCGTGGATGCGACGGAATGTAGCTCAGGTGGTAGAGCGCACGGTTCGGGACCGTGAGGTCGCAGGTTCGAGTCCTGTCATTCCGACCAAACCCTGATACAACTGGCTTTCGTGGATTTTTGAAGGAATAAAACAGTGGTCACCCTGACCACTGTTTTATTCTCAACGTTTATTCCTAACGACCACTTCCTTTCTGTAGTTAAAACAAAGAAAGGAAGTGGATTTTTTATGTTGTTCAAGTATCTGTGAAAGACTTGTGGGGTGACAAAGAGCACAATTTCACAGATAGAGCGGAGGAAGGTACCAAGAGATTGCAGAGGATATCTAAAAAACAGTCGCTGTAAGCGACTGTTCCGTTTTAAACTGCACACAGTTGTGATAAAAACGTAGGGGCATTCCTACGCAGTCTACCTCGAACTTCAATCCGTAACTTGCTCTTTTCATCAGCGTTAGGATTGAACTCTTTAACCACTGCACTGAAATCGCTCTTGGTCCTGATGACCTCATTCATAAACCAACTGTAATAAGCAGGAACATAGCCTAATTTCCGATTTCCCAAACTGAGAATTACTACAGCATTACCATCCCTCGGATTATCCCGTTCCGACTTTAAGTTAACAGTCTGCCCGTTGCTCAATTGTCCGACAACGGCATCACCGTCGTAATAGCGCCATCCCGCTACGTAAAACTCAATTGCGAATTCCCCGAAATGGGTTTCAACAGGTTTAACAAACTCATAGGTATCAGTGGCCACCCGTCCACCAGTAGCATTCAATAAATCCATTGGTGTGTAGTCGCCAGGTAACCCTAGTTCAGACAAAATAGTCTTGAAATCTGACCTCCTAGGGTCAGGTAAACGTCTGGCAAATGCCGCAAAAAGATTTGGTGCTTGGTAGACCTTATTTAGATCGGGAAAAGACAGATGAGGTTGATACCCGTCCATCAGGGCATCCTGAACAGAGCGCTGCCCTTGCGTCCTATAAGTAAAATAATATCCGGATGCATCATGAACCAAGGTACCTACATGATACCGTTGCCTGGAAAACGGATTTTGCCAAATCAGCCAAAGCTCAGATTGGTTTTTCAGCATTTTATCCCACATTTCTTCTCCAGTTTAAAATCCAGTTCTTCCGTTTGTTTATGAGATGATGCACAAAGTCCTTCTTGATAGGACTCATGTAGGCATCGGGCACTTCGTTCAGGATCGCAATTAAAGCACTGTCTGTTAAGGATTCCAAGCACTCTAAATTCTTGAAGACTACATTCGGATATTTCATTTGTATGTGGGTCAAAAGTTCAAGGTACTTAGGCTTCTTTCGATCCGGCAACCCAATCAACGATTTACCTCGGCGAATGAATCCCAAGAACCGCTCTTCATCCCTTAACATGTCAGGGATGTCTTCATCTTTTACAAGATGGCCTAAGGAACACCCATTATCGTACAACGGTGCAAGTTTAAACGTGTCTCGAGACCGGATAATACCCCAATTGTCGCAATGTCGATCTTGATTCCCGATAAAAGCATCGAATACAGGAATCGCCATGAAATCCTTATCCAATCCGTATTCTTGCAAAACCTCAACAATTACACTAATGTTGTAATCGTTGAGACTGTATCGGTCGAAGGCCGTATACATTCTGCTGATAAGGTCCCCACCTTCGAAGAACTCATCTCCAGGCTTAATGAAGTTGAGTGAGAGCGAACCAACTGAATCCCCGGATATGGCCAAAGAAGTCTCGGGCGTTTTCAAGCCGATTGCACGTCCAATTTTTGAAGCAATCTGTTCGGCCCAGGCCTCACCCGTATTTTCACGAGGAAGTTTGAACAACCATTGAGTTCCATCATCAGGATTCACTACCCAACGTTTAGGTCTCGTACCCGGCGCTTGCCGGTCTTCATCGATGACCCAACCCGCTATATCTAGGATTTGCATCAACATTCTCCGTGCCAAAAACCATGTCGGAATTGCCACCTAATACTCAAATTATACCCCAAAAAATCTTACAAGGAACCAAACCGCAAAACACGTTGCACACATGTGATATTCTGGTTATTTAATTCGATGAATGAAACCTCGTATGTTCAAAGAACCTTGAACACCTGAGGATAGATGTTAAGTTGACTATAAAAACCACATGACCCAATTATGATAAATAGTACCTTACGATCACTTCTCAGACGTAATAGGATCCTGTGGTCAAGTTCAAAAATCCCTTTACGTATCAGGCTCCATATTATTGTTCAAACGCAATTGGGTAACACTGTACATATGATAAAAACATTTTTTACAAGGCTTATTCGCGCCGTGATCAAACACAATATCGGCTCATTGGCTGCCATCATCGCTTTCTTCGGGTTCTCTTCACTCATGCCGGTGTGTGCCTTGCTGATATTCATTGCTTCGCTGTTTGTCCCAAATACCACAGTTGCCCGGTTCATCGAAGGTGTTTTGCAGTCGTACATACCGCCCATACCCACGGGGGCAACATTTGCAGCGACAACCATTCACCATCTCACCATGTATCGCGCAGACATTCGGGTCATTGGGATCATCGGATTATTATGGGGTGCCATTGGTGGATTCGTAACCCTTCAACAGGTGCTTGATACAATTTACGAAGTGAAGACACGCCGCTCCTTTTGGATTCAGTACGTCGTTGGTTTTGTCATGATGGGGATTTTGCTTGTGCTCACCGTCGCTTCATCACTCATAACGTGGATATCGCCAATCTTCCTGGTCACCATCACGCACCTGACGAACGCATCAGCAACACATGGATTACATCATCTTGGGCAGATCGTGTTTCCCATTGTCCTGTTCATCACGTGTTACTGTTGTTACCGGATCCTACCTTCCCGTAGACTGAGCAATGTACCCTTGGTCGTGGGCGCGCTGATTGCGACTGTTTTTATCTACCTGAGCCGCTTTGGCTATGTGATTTATACCCACCATTTAGGTTCCTATTCCATTCTGTACGGAGCCTTTACGTTCGTCATGTTGCTTACATTCTGGATTTACATTGTCTGTATCATCCTACTGATAGGCGCGGAGGTTGCAGTGACAGTACACGAACTGATGAGGGAGCCGGGTAACCAGAAAACGAGAGAACTTCATCGCTCGCCGGCCTGATACATGCCTGTTTTCACCTTAAAAGCGGATCGTTTTGTCCCAGACTGGCATTGCCTGGCTACGCCGTTGCCGAATATGTTTCCAGGCAGCGCGCACCAATAATACAATCCATATCTGAGCATACGTAAAATACATCAGCGTTGCCATCAGTACGTTAGGCAAACTCAGCAATCCATCAAGTGCCTCTGCGCTAATTAATTGAACAATGTAAAAAAGGAGTGACTCAAACCACATCACGAGCAAAGGAATATCCGAATGTGTATGCACAAGACCTAATTCGCCTAATACAAACCAAAGATCTGAAACGAGCAAGAAGAAGACAAACACGATATACACAGACAGTTGTTGCAACGTGTGAGCAACGACTCGGCCCCTTCGCCACTCAGGAAGACGAACCATCTTTTCAATCAAGTATATGTTCCCTTGCATCCATCGTGTTCGCTGTCGAAACCAGACACGAAACGTTTCAGGCTCCTGCTCCCAAGTACGAGATTGCGGCACTACGGGCAAAAGTCCGCCAGCTGCAGTCAACTTCATGGTCAAATCCGCATCCTCCGCCAATGCATAGGGATCCCAGGCCCCTGCGCTACGTAACGCCTCCTTTGAAACAATCATATTCGTTCCCGTAAGTGAGCCTATTTTCATTGCCGACCAGCGTCCTGACTGCATGAGAAGCTGGAACACGGAAAACTCAATGGCAATCATTCGCGTTAGCCAATTTTTTTCTGCGTTAATGGTCTTCACATAGCCGACAGCGCCGACAGCTCCAACGGTCGACAAGCTGGCCTCGACTAAGAGCCGTAAAGCGTCGGGTTCAGGCTGATTATCCGCATCGTATACAGCTATCCAATCGCCCTTCGCGAGCGTCAGGCCATGGTTTAGCACACGCGCCTTACCTTTTGGGTAGCCTTCAGGTACTGACACGTGCTGAACGCATCGATACGTACGGGCAAATTCATCGATAATCTCCCCACTATTATCCGTAGAACCGTCGTTCAAGACCAGAATTTCCAATTCCCCCGGGTATTCTAAGCGCACCATCGCCTCAAGCGTTCGTGCGATGACCTTGCCCTCGTTGTGCGCGGGAATCAATATCGATACGGCTGGGTAACTGTTCAGTGTTGGGTGTGGCGACTGCCGAGTACGAAAGGCGACGCCAAGCACATCAAGACCCGCATAATACATCAAGAGCAACCAAAAGAGCCCCGAAATGCAAAGAAGGAGCGCGCTCATGCCAAGTACTCCTGCAGTCCTATGGATTCGACGGTCGCTCCCACTGGCAGCGGTATGCGTTCCACGTCGACCCAATCTCTAAACGAAGGGATGATATACGATCCCATCCGCGCCGCTATGCGCTCCAATACCGTGTCAACACCTTCTCCTTCTGTTCGTTGCAACAACATATAAATACAATTGTCAATGACACCGACAAGATCGAATCGTTCACGCACGGATTGCACTGCCGCACTCGCCAACGAGTGAAAAAGGGCATTTTTGCTATGCTTGGCACGTACGCAAAGGATAAGCAGGTAGCCAGTCTCCTCTCGGCGTGCCATGTTCCTCAGCGCCGCGTCCACCTGATACACAAACTCGTGCGCGGTCAATAGACCATCTTGTGATACCGTCTTTTCCAAGGAATTTACTTTGGAATGTAAATGGAGTAGTTGCTCAGCCATTCCTTTCAGGAAGGAAACACAAAGCCATACAGACACACTCAACATGACATAGAGAAGGTGTAAGGCAATCCATCGCCACTCCCCTCCCATCGCGAGACCTCTTCGCCATGCATAAACTGTAACACCGGAACCTGTGATAAATATCTGTGCCGCCAACCACACGAACGAAGCTACATTGCCCATAAATAGATAGACAAACGCCGAGGCGACCACGACAGCGACCAAACACTCCCAGATGGCTTGCGGCAGCATTCCGGATAATGTCCATGTGATTGGGATGCAGAGAACAGCCAGAGAGATGGTCATGGCCAATTTCGCTTTGGGCAACGGGAGTCCTCCTCATGATAACGAAATCCATTGTGCACGATTATATAATCAACAATCGATTCTCAGCAAGATAATAGAAGAGAATTGAGCCTATGAACTGCATCTTCCTGCCCCCTCAACCGCGTCCATCCTCACTCACGGCAGGTTTCAGTGGCAACTCGACCACAAAAGTTGCCCCTTGACCCGGCTCGCTTTCACACCAAATTTCGCCGTGATGAACTTCCACCAGTGACTTGCAAATCGCCAATCCAAGACCGGCACCACCGTTCGCGCGCGATCTGGCGGAGTCCACCCGATAGAACCGTTCAAACAGGCGAACTTGATGTTCCTTTGCTACGCCAACACCATTGTCTGCGACACACAATTGCGCCTTGCCCGGCACATTCTTCACAACGAGCGCAATACGACCGTTCGCAGGCGATGTATGTTGGGCTGCGTTTTGCACGAGATTCATGATTACTTGTCTCAACGCCGCCGCATTTCCACGGACCATTACTGCGCTTACGGGCACCTCAAGCCGCAGATCCCGGCCTTGCACAATCATCTCTAAGATAGGCTTCATGTCAACAACCAAGCGAGCAATGTCAACGTCGCCGAATGGCAATTGGCGATACGCATCACCTTCGGTTTGATCTACCTGGGCTAGTTCCAACAATTGCTGAACCAATGAAGATAATCGCCGTGTTTCGCCGTGCATCTGCCGCAAAGCATCCTGTAATTCAGTTGTCGTAAACTCTCCTCCGCGCAGCAAAACTTCAATGTACCCGCCGATGGCGGTCAATGGTGTACGCAATTCATGCGATGCGTCGGCCACAAATTGTCGCATCTGCTCTTTAGCTTCACGTTCCGCTTGAAACGCCGTCGCAATTCTATCGAGCATTGCGTTGAATGACGTAGCGAGTGACTTGACTTCTGCTTGCATGCCTTTGGCAAGTGGAACGCGCTCTTCAAGGTTGCCAATGTTAAAGCGATGAGCGTGATCGACCACTCGGCGCAAGGGAACGAGCGTACGCCTAACCAAGGGAATGTAGAGTATCGATCCAACTGCCAGCGCAGCAAATGCAATCACGCCATACAGGCGCAACTGCCGCCAGACCATGGTGTTGAGCGTCGCGGTCGGCACTGAAATTTGCACAAGGCCGGTAGGGTTATCCGGTCTACCAATGATCGATGTGACAACTAGCTCCTGACCTACGTTTGTCGCAACAAGGCGGTACGAGGCCAACCCTACGCCAAATGTCAACATGGCCTCATAATCTTGGCGCGGCAACACGGGTACGCGAGCGGACGCAAGAATAGGGTGAACGTTTCCTGTCATATCGACATACGCGATGGTGCCACCAGGTTCAAGAAACGGCATGGGCTGCATGTGTATGGCTGGACCGGCGGTGGAGGACGCCGCTTGTGTGGCCAACCACATCCACACTTGTCCTGGCGTCGACATGATGTCCTGATGTAGTGATCGCGCTGTCTGCTGGTACAAGAATTGACGCATGAACACGGCCTGCACGCCGCCGATGATCGCCATGACGCCGCTTAACAGCAGCAGTGAGGCCATGACAAGTTGCAAACTCAGTGGCTTTTCGCGCACTCGTACTCCAAGCTCATGCAGCCGTGTTTTGGCATGTCTCCACAACATCATCGTTCAATATCCACCCGGTATCCCTGCCCCCGCAGCGTACGAATCAGCGTTCTTTCCGTATCGCAGAGCTTATCCCTAAGCACACTGATGTAAACTTCGACAATATTATCCTGGCCGCCAAAGTCGTAGCCCCACACTGCGTCCAAAATTTGCGCTTTGCTTAAAACAATACCGTTGTTGCGTACCAGATAGTGCAGAAGTTCATACTCTGTCGTCGATAGCCGCAACAATTCGTCGCGATACCAGATTTCCTTGCGAGCGTCGTCGATGACAAAGGGACCAATCTGGCGGCGCAACAGAAGTTGTGGAAACTGATTGCGTACGCGAGCGTGAATGCGAGCGAGCAGTTCCTGAAAACTGAACGGTTTTACCAAATAATCGTCGGCACCACCCATTAAACCTTTGACGCGGTCATCGATCGCGTCGCGCGCCGTGAGCAGAATGACGGCGACATCGCCCAACCGCTTCAGCATGCCACACACTTCAAAGCCGTCCGGTCCTGGCATCATCACATCGAGAATCACGACATGGGGCAACTGTTGACGAGCGAGATTGATCGCATGAATACCATCTTGGGCGATACGCACATCATACCCTTCGCGTTTGAGACCCAGTTCAAGAAACTTAACGATGCTTATCTCATCATCGACGACAAGGAGCCGAATCTGGGCCGGATTGTATAGTGTTTGCGTCGTTGTCACGCCATACCCACCACTTTCCTCCTGCAAAATTGATCAACATCGTGATCGCCGTCACGCAAAGTTTATCAGCCATCATCGGCATGGCACTGTGCCGCAGCCAGAGCAGCGCGCATATGGAGACGACAAGGGAGATGGCATTTACCAGTGCAAAGCGGCCAACCTGGCACAAATCCATGCCTTTCCGCTCGAATGTAAACCGACGATTCCAAAGAAAACTATTGCAAAATCCACACAGATACGAAATCACTTGTGCCCACCAGGGTGCCCAGTGCATCCCATGTTCCAGTATCCAAAAAACTCCTGAATCGACCGCGGTATTCAGCACGCCACCCAAGCTAAAAGCTAGAACCTGGCGGGCAATCTTCTGTACCTTGCTTCCCGCAAAATGGATGCCCACCATGCGTCGATTCGTCCCCTTTCCGCTGCCTGAGACGAGTAACCCTACTCAGTATGTCTTTGTTCGTTGAAAGACATCTGAACAAAAGCTGAAAGTAGGCTAAAAACAGTAGCAGGAGGCGCGGAAACTTCCTGTTGCTTCTATTGGACCGGGTGACTATGCTTGAACTATTGACGCTATAATCCTTCCACATCTTCGCCCGCTTTATGGAACTTGCATGCCAACGCATAGAACACTCGGATAGATAAGGAGACCGCCATGGTATTTGACGCACTCAAATTGGTAAAGCCTCTGCTAGAAGGCGACGAGGCAGCCGCATGGGGAGTCATTCAAACGTACGTGCAGGGCGGTGCAAACCTTGCCTATATCTACGACGTTTTGCTGTGCAAGGCGATGCGGCACATCGGCGAACTTTGGGAGGCAAATTTGATTTCTGTGGCTGATGAGCACCTGGCGTCGTCTGTCTGCGATGCACTACTCAAGCGGTGCCAACCGAGCAGAGTGGTCCCCCCGACACAAGGTAAGGCTATGTTATTTTGTATTGAAGGTGAGCAACACGATCTCGGCATCAAAATGGTAGCGTCGTGTTTTGAGGAATGCGGATTTGAAACGCGCCTGTATGGCAAAGACCTTCCTCTTGAATACGCCTTGCTGGCAGCCTTGCGTTGGCACCCAGACATCATTGGCATGTCTGTCTCGATAGTCTATCATCTACCGAAGCTGAAGACGTATGTGCAAGAACTGGGCTCCCTCGCCCATCATCCGACGCTCTTAATTGGCGGCAGATTGACACAGATGTATGATTTGCGCCCGTATGTTGGCGACAGCGCATTGATCATCAACGACATCTTACACTTGCAAGAGTGGCTGGCGCTGCGCGCCCAGTCCAAAGCCCACGCACAATAGGAGTCTGAACACGCAATGCACGCCTTGGAACATCTACCTGTGCCTGGATTCATCGTCTTCGAAAACTATGACGTGATCCAAATGTCCGACACGGCAAAAGCGACCTTCGGCAAAAAAGTAGCAAATATCCTTGACGTGATCGATCACGGCAGTCGCACAAAGTTATCCCGCTTTTTGTGCCCATCGATGTCGGGAATTAAAGTCGAGTTAAACTTCTGCATGCCGCAAGGCATTGGCCTGTTCGATGTGTATCACCGTTGGCGCACGACAGAGGATGGAGATACGATTGGCTTTGTCGCCTGCGTACCGCGGCAATCCGATTTGGAAGAGGTCTTACACTCGGTGGCGCGACTGGAACAGCATCGTGTCAGCGGGGAGTCTATTCAAACTACCCAGGAATCACAAGAAGAGATCTGGAGCCACATTAACCAATCTATCCATACTATCGAAGAACTGATGGGAATCTTGCATAGCGACCTGATTGAAATCGGCAAAGGCATCTATGCCGAACTGATTCTGAAGGAACTGGATAGCCTGCGCACATTAATTCAAGAACACGCACAAGTGGCATTGTGATGGGGCATGAAAATCGCCGATCGCGAGCGCCCGTTTACCGGGCGTCCGCAGTCGGCGATTTGTGCAATGGCAAGCGGATTTCTGCCGTCGTACCCTGTCCCGGGGCACTGCGATAGCGGATCGTTCCGCCGTGCTGTTCCACAATTTTGAAGCTCACCATAAGGCCAAGGCCTGTCCCTTTGTCTTTTGTCGTGTAGAACGGCTCGCCGAGTCGCGCCAGCTTCTCCTCAGGAATGCCTACCCCTTGATCCTGCACGGTCAACAGCACGTCTTCGTCAGCAGTCAACGCCAAGTTCACGGATACGACGCCGCCATTTGGCATCGCCTCAATGGCATTTTTCACGAGGTTGATAAACACCTGCTTCAGCTGGTTTTCGACGCACTCAATCGTCAACTCTTCCGTCGCCGTTTCAAACACAATCTCCACCTGATTAAGCAAGGCCTGAGTCTCTAACAGCATCACGACATCTCGAATCACGTCGACCAAGTTGGCCGGTTTGAAATGTAACGCCTGCGGTTTGGACAGCACAAGCAACTCGTTAATAATCGACTCGATCCGCTCTAATTCCTGATGCATAATTTCCAAATATGACTCGCTGTGCGAACCCGTGCGAATCAACTTCGTAAAGCCCTTTAACGCCGTCAGTGGGTTGCGAATTTCATGCGCAATGCCCGCCGCCAACTCTCCGACAGCGGACAACATTTCCGACTTGCGGAGAAGTTCTTCCGTTTCCTTGATTTCCGTAATATCCTCCGCAACCTTCAAGTAATGAATCGTGTCACCCTGATCGCTCAAAATGGGAACGAGCGACAGCGACTCCCAATATGTCGTACCGTCCTTGCGCAGGGTTGGCAACTCGCCTGCCCAGCGACTCCCGCCGACCACCGAGTTCCAGACGGACGCATAACTTGTCTCACCACTGCCCCATACATGCAGTGACGCGATATCCTTGCCAACCATCTCGTCGTGTGTAAAGCCCGTGCACTCACAGAACTTAGGATTCACGTATTCGATCGCGCCGGATGGGTCGGTAATGACGACGATGCTCGGACTTTGCTCAATGGCATAGGACAACTTGCGCAGCTCTTCGTTCATCTTCTTCATGCTTGTGATATCGACGAATGTCAGCACTGTGCCCTTAATGGGTTGCTCAGCCGTGCGGTACGGCAAAATCCGGACACTGTACCAATGCCCTGTCTTGCTTTCGATCTCGCGTTCAATCGGTATACTGGTGGCCAATACCTTTTCCGCATCCTGAATCATTTCATCGTACTTGAGATGATGCGAGATATGCGAGATGGGCCGCCCAATATCGACTTCAAGCAAGTTGATTTCTTTTGTAATTGCTGGCGTAAACCGCCTGACCTTCATCTCGCGATCCAGAAACAACGTTCCAATTTGCGTACTTGCGAGGAAGTTGTCCATGTCATTGTTCAATTCCGTCAACTGCTGAATGTTGAGCTGGTATTCCGCGTTGATCGTCAGTAGCTCTTCGTTGACGGAATGTAATTCTTCGTTCGTACTCTGTAACTCTTCGTTGGCAGCAACAATTTCCTCATTGGTTGCCTGCAGTTCTTCGTTCGATGTCTCTAACTCCTCGACCGTGACTTGCAACTTTTCTTGATACATCTGCAGTTCCCGTTCCAGTTCAATCACGTGCTGGTTGACGCTTGTCACCATATCGCCATACGTGGACACCGATTGCGGCCTACGTTCCACCTCTTTAAAGAGAACCAAGACATGGTTGCGAAAACGGTCCACGTTGTGGGAAAGCGGGCGAACCACCAAAGTGACGCGCACATCGTTGCCATCTTTCATATGCACGTCATCGTAAACGACTTCCAGGCTGCCCTTTCGGATCTTACTGATAGCCGTCACGATAGCCACCGAAATCGATGAGTCGAACATCTTGTGAACGTTGTTACTGGGTCTACCACTGGCAAGAGCTAGATACTTGTTGACATTTCCGTGTAACGACACGACGTCCTGTTTGTCGTCGATCACGACACAAGCAGGCATGTGCTCCTCGACAAAAATGCGGTACAGTTCGTCCGTGTGCGATGACCCGCCCACCCGTGTTTGCTGCTTTACGGCTTCCGCGCGCGGAGCTAAATCGACGTGTGCTGACGCCACTTTGATACCCGTCGGCAAGGATGGCGCCTGCTGATACAATGCCAGCGCACCGCTCGCATCTGCGTGCTGAAAGATGTTCCACTTCGTATTCACGGGCACAAACAGATTGGCCAACCGGCCAATGCTTTCACTGGGCCCCAGAAACAAAAATCCATGAGAATGCAGCGCGAAATGAAACAGTGACAATATCCGATGCTGCACGTCCGATTGTAAATAGATCAACATGTTGCGACACGTAATCAAATCGGTATTGATGAACGGCGGGTCTTTCGTGATGTTATGCGGCGCAAAGATAATCATTTTGCGAATCTCGGGCTTGACCTGGTAACCTGCATCGACGCGCGTGAAAAACGCTTGTAGTCGCGTCCGATTCACGACCTTTTCGATCTCGACGGGATACACGCCGTCCCCCGCAAAGGCGATTGCATCCCTATCTAAATCGGTCGCAAAGATTTTCACGTTATACTTCGTTCCGGTTGCCGCCATATATTCTTGCATCAAGATGGCGATGGAATAGGCCTCTTCACCCGTCGAGCAACCAGCCACCCAAACACGCACTTCCCGCTCGCGTGCCCGGTTTGCAAAGATCTGGGGTAACACTTGCTCATATATAATTTGAAACGCCTTCGGATCGCGAAAAAAACTCGTCACACCAATGAGCAAGTCTTTGTGCAAATCCTGCACCGACTCCGGGTGCGTCTGCAATAGCTCGAGATACTGCTCAACGTCCGGGATGTTCTCGATACCCATCCTTCGTTTTAAACGCCTAATGACGCCATCGCGCTTGTACACCTGGTAGTCGATGCCTGTATTTTGAAAAAGCAAATCCAGTAACCGCTGATATTTTTGTGAATCCATCTCATCGTCATGATCCTCGCCGGATACATGCTCATGCGATCGCGTGGTCCCGACCATCAGTTCACCGCGTGCGAGACTATTTAATTGAGCGGCCAACTGGTCTGGCGGTAGTACCGCATCGACGACGCCTGAGGCCAACGCACTGCGCGGCATACCGTCAAATTTCGCCGATTCGTCCTGAACAAAGACCTTGCCGCCGTTGCGCTTGATGGTGACAATACCGCGCGAACCGTCGCTACCAGTGCCGGAGAGCACCACACCCACTGCCCGCTCCCGAATATCCTGCCCAAGCGAATGAAAACAGCCGTCGATAGGAAGATGCAATTCTCCCTTGATCGCTGTGTGGTCGTGCACAACGAGACGCCCATTTTCAATAAAAAGATTCTTACGCGGTGGATTTAAGTAGACGACGTTGGGTTCGATGGGCATATCGTGTTCGGCTTGCACAATGCGCATCGACGTGTGCGTGCCAA
The DNA here is from genome assembly GCF_027923525.1 of Alicyclobacillus hesperidum subsp. aegles. Classification (NCBI taxonomy): domain Bacteria; kingdom Bacillati; phylum Bacillota; class Bacilli; order Caryophanales; family Alicyclobacillaceae; genus Alicyclobacillus; species Alicyclobacillus hesperidum. The sequence continues at coordinate 69,597 of NZ_BSBJ01000008.1, forward strand.
GCAACTCCGCCATAAAGCTTCGATAGTTAGGTGATAAGTGTTGAATGACGACGAATGCCATCCCTGTATCCGGTGCAAGATGTTCAAACAAAGCCGTGAGCGCTTCCAGCCCGCCGGCAGATGCACCAATCCCTACGATGTAGGACGGTCGCAGTTCGGATGAAGTCATGCGTCTCACCCCTTGTCTGCAGAACGGCATTGCGACCGCAATCTTTCCACGGCGGCCGTTAAAGCTTTCGCAAAAAACGCCCGCCTTTCCGCCGTCAACTCTGTCCTTTCAGAAACGGTTTCCACCATCTTGCACAGGTTGTCCATCAAATGCTCCACGGACATTCCATGCGCTTCTAATATCCCGTTCAGCCAAACTGCATAATCCGTGAATATGTCCATGTTCTCAAGCTGAAACGCAGTCTCGAGATGGCGCACGTGATGAACGTTATCCTCGCGACACTTGATCCTGCCCACTTCACCGTATCGCTCGTACCACTCGGGATGCTCCCGATACAAATTTGCCACCACGTCATCGATCCACGCTGCACAAATTTGCTCAATCACTCCGCCACCACCTGATACTTCCGGACTGTCGGTCGCACGGATTTTAATTCGGCGTCCGGATAACGCTTCTCGAGTTCGTGCACGCGGCGAAAATCGTCGCTTCGCGCCCACGCCAAATACGACTCTTTGTCTTGCCAGGTCAATTGCACGGTCAGCTCTTCGGGGCGATGTTCGTTTTGCAACAATTGAAATGAAAGAAAACCTGGCCACTTGTCGACGCGTCTCGTGCGGTGGCGATAGATAGCAATGACTTCGTCCACCTTCTCCAAAGGCACGACAATGGTTGAATGCACGATATACATATTCACTCTCATTCCTCTGGCCTTACTGCATGAGCATCATTATGAAATATGAAACGTCTGTTGTCACCTTTTGTCTGGACGCTCATACCCGTTGTCCCACACAAAAAAGGCCCATGCCAACTCGCATGGGCCTGAAAGACTGACGAAATGACAGAAATCAGCCATGAATCTGGTCGATTTGCGCTTTGCTCAACGCGCTGATACTGGGTGGTAACGGCAAAAAGTTGACAGGCGTCATGTACTTCGCCTGCTGGCCGCCACGAGGGCTGATCGCCCACTGCAAGAAATCCTTTAGCATGGTCGCCGTATCGGTGTCCGGCTGCTTGCGGTTGACGATGACATACTCGAAATTAATGAGCGGATACGAATCGCTTCCCGGCTCGTAGATGAGCGAGATCGCCTCGTCCTGCGGAACGTGTTGGGCTCCAACCTTTGCTGCCGCCTGAATCGTTGCAGGTGTCGGCAACACAAACTTGCCTGCGCGGTTTTGCATAGCCGCTTCACCCATGGTCGGGCTCGTTGCCAACGCCTGTTTCAGATAACTAATGCCCACATAGGAGAGGGAGTACGGCGTTTTGGCCAAGGCGTCGACGATCCCGCTGTTGCCTTTCGCGCCGATCTGCCCTTGCACCGCTGGCCATGACACACTCGTGCCATACCCCACGTTTGCCGACCACCAATGATTTGTATCGCTTAGCAAGGTTGTAAAGAGAAATGTATCGCCACTCCCGTCTGAGCGACGCACGGTCACAATGGGCTTATTGGGCAACGGAAGCCCCCGATTCAATGCCGCAATACGCGCGTCATTCCACTTCATAATTTTCCCCTCATAAATCAAAGCAAGCACGTTGCCCGACAGTTTCAAGTGCTGAGATGGCTTCAAGCCAGGCAAATTGTACATAATGGTTTGGGCGGAAATTGCCATTGGAATGTTCTCAACGCCCGGGGCAGAGGCGACCTCTGAAGGAGCAAGGTATGCATCGGAAGCACCGATGTTCACCGTGCCCGCGATGGCATCCGAAATGCCAGTACCACTACCGGTTGCGGCGGCGCTTATCGATACGTTTGGCGCGACGGCCTTGTATGCAGGAATCCATTCTTGTTGGAAGAGTGGATACATGAGAGAAGACCCTGTCTCCGTCAACGATTGATTTGCGAAGACAGGAGCCGCAGTGCCACTCAAAAGGATACCTGCCGTTACCATGCCAACGGTCCACATCTGTTTCGTCGTGCGCATCTGTATGACCCTCCTGAAATGTGTTTTGCAGTAACGCTTGACGTAGACAGAGTAGACAAAGTTGGTAAATATACCGTGACCGTTTTGTGAAGTTCTTGCATGGGAATTCTATATTTTCTTCTTGATCCAGGTTTGTTTGTGCCAATTGCGAACAAAGACTGACATTGTCGGCTACACGCAATAAGTTGAATGTATTTGCGAGATTCATCTGCTACAATTTGCGAAGGCTTTGAAAGGTGGTGCGGTGATTGGCCATATTTGTTTCCTATCTGAATGAAGCTTGTATTCTACTGAGCGCACTGTGCTTTGCTATCGGCTGGGTGCAGATCCGAAAGCATCGGGTGCGGATACATCGCCGCTGGATGCTGACCGGGGTCGTATTTGCCGCGTTGTTTTTCATCATCTATGCTCTAAAGACCTTCATCATTGGCGACAACGAGTTCGGCGGACCAAAGTCCCAGCGCGTTTTTTACTACACGTTTTTGCAGGCACACTCCATCCTCGCAACTGTCGCAGCGGTGCTTGGTATCGTGACGCTCGTCTTCGCTCTGCGCGGTCGGTTTTCAAGGCACCGTAAAATTGGCCCGTGGACCGTCGTCACTTGGTTCGTGACGGCGGCGACAGGGCTCGTCGTCTTCATCCTCCTGTATGTACTATACACACCAGGACAGGCGGCGAGTTTGTTACACTCGTACCTCGGACACTGATATCATGAGCTTCGCGACGGTTTCAACATAAGGCCTGCCCTCACTTGGGGACAGGCCTTATTTGCGTTATGGTAGAAGGTACATATACAGGAGACATCTCCTGTTCACGTGGAGGTGTATCGCATGGGCGAACGTGTCGTCATTGTCACCGGTGGCGGTCAAGGTATTGGCCGCGGCCTCGTCGAAGCGTTCAGCAACGCAGGCGATCACGTCGTGATCGCCGAAATTGACGAAGAGGCGGGCCGTGAGGTGGAAATGGAATTGGCCAAGCGTCAATGCCCGGGTGACGCATGGTTTGTACAAACAAATGTCGCTGTGGAGGAATCCGTCTCTGCATTGGTGCAACATGTGACTCAGCGCTACGGCCGGATCGACGTCGTCGTAAACAATGCGGGGCTTGGGGCACCCAACGTTCCGGTGGAGGAACTGCCTGTTGCCGTCTGGGACGAAATTCTCGGCGTCAATCTGCGTGGACCTTTTCTTATGGCGAAGCATACGGCTCCCTGGCTGCGTCAGTCGCGGGGCTGTATTGTCAACATTGCATCAACACGCGCGCTGATGTCAGAAGCAAACACGGAACCGTACTCGGCGTCAAAGGGAGGCATTCTCGCCCTGACGCACGCGCTTGCCGTCAGTCTGGGCCCCGAGGTCCGTGTCAACGCCATCTCGCCCGGCTGGATTGAAGTTGGGGACTGGCAGAAGCAAAGTCGGCGCACACACCCGGTGCACCGTCCGGTTGATCGCGAGCAACATCCAGTTGGGCGCGTCGGCGTTCCCGACGATATCGCGCAAGCTTGCCTGTTTCTCGCATCTTCCGCATCGTCGTTCATGACCGGGCAAAATCTCGTGATCGACGGCGGCATGACTATTAAGATGATTTATGAACCCGACGACGAGGTGAACGCATGACATCGTTTTCTTACTCGATTGCCACCGATATTCAATTTGGCGAAGGCGTCAGCCAACAGTTGGCACATCACTTACTGCGCCTCGGCTTTGGGCGCCGTTTGTTGCTGGTGACCGATGAGGGCCTGATGGCGACGGGCATTCCGCAAACCATCGTCAAAAATCTCCAAGGATCCGGTTTTCTGCCGCAACTCTTCACGGAAGTCAAAGCCAACCCGCGCGACGAAGATTGCCTGCGTGGCGCACAGGCCTTCCAGCGATATCGCGCCGATGCGGTTGTCGCTGTAGGTGGCGGTAGTGCGATGGACACCGCAAAAGCCATCGCACTTCTCGGGCGCCAAGGCGGTGTCCCCCTGGATTACGCGGATGGACGCCGCAGTTATGGAGCGACAGCGCCCATCGCATGTGTGCCCACGACCGCAGGGACCGGCTCAGAAGTCACACGCTCGGCAGTCATCACCGAAAGCAAAGGCCATCGCAAGTTGACCTTAAAGCACGAACGTTTGCGCCCTGCACTTGCCGTGCTCGATCCGCTGCTCACCCGGTCCTTACCTCCAGCCGTCACCGCGGCCACTGGCGTTGACGCCCTGGTGCACGCGATTGAGGGTTACACGTGTACCTTGACGCAGCCTCTATCGCAGGCGTTCGGCGCATCCGCTATGCCGCGGATTTATCGAGCGCTGCCGAAAGCGTACCACCATCCTGACGATCTCGCCGCCCGCAGCGACATGCTGCTTGGCAGCTTGCTGGCAGGAATGTGCTTTGGTAGCAGCGACGTGGCGGCGGTGCACTGCCTCGCAGAAGCGCTCGGCAGTCTGTATGATACGCCCCACGGCCTCGCTAACGCCGTTTTTCTGTTGCCCGTGCTCCGCTACAACGCAGCCACATGCGGATGGCTCTACGCCGAGGTCGCGCGTCATATGGGTGTTGCCGATGCAAAACAGAGCGACGATGACGCGGTGGCGGCACTTCTGGACGCGCTTGCCGAATGGTTGCGAGATCTATCCATCCCAACTCTTTCGCAACTTCCCGAAGTCCGCCGTGCAGACGATGAGCGGCTGGTGAACCTTGCCCTCTTGAACGGCTCTACCTCGAGTAATCCACGCACGCTCAGCGCGGATGACTACCGGTCAATTCTCGAAGAAGCGTATCGAATGTAAACCTAGCCGGAAGGTGGACTGTCTTGGAAACGCGCGAACTCGGAAAAAGTGGCATTCAGATTAGCGCCGTTGGCTTTGGCTGTATGTCCTTACCCCCTGATCCATCCGTCTCCCTGCCCATGTTGCGTCAGGCATTCGAGGCGGGTATTACGTTTTTTGACACTGCGGATTTGTATGGTCAAGGCCGCAACGAAGAATTGGTCGGTCAAGCATTTGCCGGGATACGCAGCGAGGTCGTGATCGCAACGAAAGTGGGAAATCGCTTTGAGCCAGGGAAACCTGGTTGGCAGTGGGACCCTTCTCCTGCATACATCGAGCAGGCGATCGCGGCCAGCTTGCGCCGCCTGCGCACCGACTATATTGATTTGTACCAACTGCACGGTGGCACAATGGATGATCCGTTTGACGAGATCGTCGATGTCCTCGAACGTCTTAAGGAAAAAGGTTGGATTCGGGCGTACGGCATATCGTCCATCCGGCCGAATGTCATTCAACGTTACCTGCAGGGTGCAAACATTGACTCCATCATGATGCAGTATAGCCTTCTGGATAGGCGGCCAGAGGAATGGTTTGCTGAAATCCGGGCAAACGACGTCAGCGTCATCGCGCGTGGACCGGTTGCCAGGGGATGGTTGACGGGACGTAAAGAGGTGAACGATGGAGACACATACCTCGAGTGGTCTGCGGCGGATTTGACGCGTGCGATTGCCCTGTTGCACAGGGCTGCGCCGGAGCGAACACCGGGGCAAGCCGCCTTGGCCTTTTCTTTACATCCGGAAGTTGTGGCATGCGCTATTCCTGGCGCAAGTTCGCCGGATCAGTTGTCCGAAAATGTGGAGGCTGGTAGGCTGTCCGGGTTGACTGATGATGCACTTCGTGAATTGAAACAGGCGTTCCCCGCCGCACAATACAAAGAACACCGGCCGTTTTGAGCCGGTGTTCCGTTTGCGGTCAAAAGGGTTCGGACTTTGCGACTTTCAACTGTCAGGTCGAGGACGAATCGACCGTCACCCCGCCTGCATCCGTGATGTCGATGTTCGCTGCCAAAGTCGGCGTAGCGAGCGTCTTCACCAACGCCGATTGGCCGCTTTGATTGCTGTAGCGATACACGGCCGTTACCAACCCTTCGCTGTTGATGTCGCCATAGTAAAGCGTGTTGCCCACGACATCGACGAGCGCCGCATTTAATTTGACGAGATGTGCGACGTCCTGGCTATCGAAGTATAAAACGTTGAAAGACCCGCCCATATAGTCCTCGAAGTACAGATTGTCCCCGGTAGCCGTCAGCGCAATATTCTTGATGAATCGCCCGCCAATCGGCACTTGCGTCACGTGACTCATCGTGCCGATGTGATACAGCGCACTGGTCGAACTGGTGTTGATCAAGATGTAAATGTCGTTGGTCAACGTACTAAACGTAATCTTGGCAAACGCCGCGTCTGGTTCGAGGCCCTGAAAACGCGTGACGATGGTTTGCATACCAGACGGAACGTCGACGGTCTTGAGCTCGAGATCGCCCGGCATGACCTGTTCTCCAACAAATACGCGTTCATCTTGAATCCACTCGACATACTCCACTGAATATGGATTGTTGGCCTCGCAGACGTCCTGCTTGGTCTGCAAGTCCATCACATGCAGGACATTGTTGGCACCAAGGTAAGCGACGTACTGATCGTCCGCCGACGGCGTAACAAATTTGTATTTCTGTTTAAGCGTCGCGATCTCCCGAGCAATCGACCGTTGCATGGACGGCGACGACGAGATGCGGTCAGGCGTCGACAAATTGTTGCTGCTGAACAATTTATTGTAGTGATAAAAGACAAGCACTTGAACAACCGTGATCACCAACGCGATCAAAAGCATTCTCCGGCCCATCTTTTTAGCCATGGCTGCCACCGCCTTCCGGCATCACGACAATGGAAGTCGCGACGCTCCGCTCGCCGAGGATGTCCACAGGTCGGTTGAGAACCTTCCCCTGGTAAACCATGGTCGACGAAGACCCACCATCGAGATTGGCCGCGATATCCGCATGATACTTCAGCATCAAGTCGGCGATGTCTTGGTAGCTCGCGCCTGCATCATTCGGTCCGGTTGCATAGCGACCGTCCGTCACAATTAAAATGACGGTGCCATCTTTGGTTTGGCCAATGGCGGTTCGCGGGTTCCTGTCATATTGACCTGCAACCGGCGTTTCCTTTCCGTTTTCAACTAAAACGGGACCAAAGCCGACGCATTGAGCGATACCCAGGCTCTGCAACTGACGTAGCGAGTACGATCCGGCGATCATCTGGCCCTCTTTCGTGAACGCGATCACAGGCTGTGGCTCACTTGCCGATCCGGTCATCGAAACGAGCTTACCGTCGGTAATGGTGATCCCCTCTGGGTACGCACCTGTCCCTTGCCAGTTGGTATCGACAAATCCGCCCGCATTAATGCCGGCTACCGCTCCTGTGTCACTCACCATTTCTTGCACCGTCTCGCCGCGAACATCGAGATATTTCGTCGCGACGACGCGGATCCGCTTTGGGTCGTTGACGAGCAGAATAAAAGCCTTGAACGTCGGTTCTTGCAGAGTAATCTCCTTGATTGTGCCGTCCTTGATTTTGCTGAAGTCGCGGTGTTGTAAATCGGCAATGGGAATTGTCGGGCCACTTAAGTTATTCGGAAGCGCATACTTTTTAATGGTAGCTTCCGAGACAGTAAACAAAGACAGTGGTCGCAACAGATAGGCATGCCGAGTCTCGTCAATACTTTGAATTAAGTAGTTGCGCAAGTTGGAAAACGGCCCAACGAAGATCCACAGTACCGTAGACACGTACGCAAAGACGGCGGTGAAGGCGATATATATCAATACGCGTAGCCCACGCCGCTTTTGCGGCGGTTGCTCCTGCTTCCGCTTCTCCCGGCGAGTACGGTGTTGATTTGGATTGTCCATAGTTGTTTTCACACCTACTTGTTTAAGGGTTGTCCGGTCAACGCGTACATTTCGTGTTCGACACGAATATTCACACACAAACATGAAGGGGCATCGACATATTTCCCCTCTATACATTGTAATCGCAAATCCGTGGGACACAACTCATAGACGAACGTCTCAGACGTATTGTTCACAAATTGTCATGAGTGTCCGTCATGATACGCGTTCCCGGATGGGTTACACTCATCCTATATGATGCAGGAAGGGTAGACATGTGGATGGATCGGACGAGTTATGCAGAACAGCTTCTGCCAAATGACCCTAATCTGACGCAGGTGTTACACGTGCTGGATGCGCACGGCCTGCCACAGATGTCCGTGCGCCCAATGCTCGGGCAATTGCTCACCGTCTTGAGCAAAGGCTGTCAACGGGCGCTTGAAATCGGAACGTATGCCGGTTACAGCGGAATTTGTATTGCACGTGGCCTCACGCCTGAAGGACGACTTGTGACTATCGAGCAACGCGCGAACCATGCCGAGCTCGCGGCTCGCAACTTCCGGGATGCTGGATTGGCAGAGATGGTGGAAATTCGTGTGGGGGATGCGTTAGAGCAATTGGAATCGTTAATGAAGGAAAGCGGAGAACCGTTTGATCTTGTCTTTATCGACGCGGACAAACCGCGCTACGGCAAGTATCTCGAGACTGTGCTGCCATTGTGCCGGGTAGGTGCATGGATTGTGTGTGACAATGTGTTGGCACGTGATCGAGTACTTGATCCAAATGATCAGAACCCAACACCGGCAGCCATGCGGAGATTTAATCAGGGCTTGTTTCATCATCCCCGACTGACGTCCGCACTTCTGCCGATATATGACGGGATTGCACTTGCCCGTGTAGGGCCCACTTCCGGCTGACCGCCTTCCTGTTGAGACACGAGTTGACTAGCGCCGTTCGCGCTTCGCCAACTCCCATCCCACCCTCCAGGGTTGCGCCTTTGCGATCAATGCGGCTCGCGCACGACGGCGGCGAACGACTTTTCGACGCCAGTAGAGAAGAATTGACAACACCACAAGGATGCCTGCCGCGATACCAGCGTTGCGCGGCCAGACGACGGGTTGTGGCACAGATTGATACGGCTTCTCCAGAACCAAGGGTACTTCGCCAATTTGCTGGCCTGACGACGAAAGCAACCGTAGTTCCCCGATTCGCCCACTCGCGGCCATGGGCGTCTGCGGTGCCGCATACACTGGTTTGCTTGCCACTTGCATGGGTGCCCCGAGAGGAACAGTGCCAAGAACGGGCAGAGCCGTGACAACCGGATCAGCACCGGCTTTCCCCATGACAGAACCTACAACCTTGTCAGCGGGCGAAACCGTCTGGGTTTCATAATGCGCAAAAGCGTAATTCAAAAGCGCCGTAGCGTCCGCACGAATTTGCGCATCTGTCGGACAATCCATCAGCACGGCAAGAAATGTGGTGGTCCCGCGGCGAGCTGCAACGACCAACGTCTCGTGCGCCACGCTGGTAAATCCCGTTTTTACACCAATAGCCCCTGGATATGTGAAAAGCATTCGATTGAGGTTGACGAGCCGGGCGTGCCAGGCCTCGCCCTGCCAATTGTCGTATTTGGTATCGACAATTTTACGGAACTCCGGTTCCTGCATCGCGGCCCGGGTGATGACGGCCATGTCATAAGCGGTCGTCGTATGGTCCGGATTGGGCAAGCCGTTTGGATTGACGAAATGTGTATGATCTGCGCCAAGCGCCTTGGCTTCGGCGTTCATCATTTGCGCAAAACGTGCGACCGAGCCGCCGTAGTGTTCGGCAATTTCCACCGCCACATCGTTTGCAGAATCAAGCATCATGGCGGTGAGCAGCGGCCCAAGTTCCTCCTGCTCCCCAACTTCAAGATACAGCTTGTCCGGAGGTTGATTGACGGCATTCTGACTCGCCGTCAAAACGTCAGTGAGATGGCCCAACTTGAGTGCCAGCAACGCCGTCATGATCTTTGTAATACTTGCGGGGTAATGAAGTGCAAGCGGATTTTTACCATACACCACCGTGCCAGTATCCATGTCCATGACGACTGCACTTTGCGAGACAATCGAAGGCCATTTTGCGTTGTCAACGCCATCTATGTATGGGACACTACCCGGACGTTGATTGAGGACAACCTGGGCAGGTATGAGCGAATGCGTGTGCACCGGCTCATTTTGAGTGGCGGCGTGAGCCCAACTGGGAATACACAAGCTTGTCAAAACAGGAATCAGACATCCGATCACGGCGACACGCGCGGCGCGACGATTTGCTGGCATTGCGGCCAGACACCTCCATATCTTCGTGCATGACGCCGACGCGCTGTCGACGCAGGTCGATTTAGCCTATTCTTCTATCATAGAATGTCGAACCCTCGGTTGACTAGAGGAGAAACACTCCATCATGCGATTTCTGATAAGGGGCGATCCCTCTCCCCACGCAAAAAGAGCCATCCGATGCGCGATTCGCACCGAACGGCCCTTTTTGCGTTTACCCTTTAATGTGCCGGGCTTCGCTCTCCTACTGGATATGCTTCTCCTTTGTGAACAGGCACAAACGGAGGGAGGCTTTGGATAGCAACGTAACAAAGTGATACGAATAGCCCTGTGACAATCGACACATGCAACATAAACGCTTGGATGCTCACGTGTGAGAGCACAAGATAAACGCCACTAAACGCCTGCAAGACCACAAAAATCATGGCGAACCAAGCACCGCGATATAAATCGGGCCGGTCGCGCCTCGTCCGATATGTGCGCGCGACAAGCGCGACCATCCAGATGACCAAGATCATCGCAATGGAGCGGTGCGTCCAATCAAGCAGACGAGCATGGTGGAAATTATCGATCCCCGACTCATCGGGAAATGGGAACCCACGGAACGCGTCTCCCGCACCACTGCTGGAAATATACGCACCGACGTACATCGCCAAATAGATGAGCGGTAAACCGAGCCACGCGAACCACTGAAAGCCACGCGATGGCGCCGCATCGCGCAGCGGTTTGCGCTCACCACTGGCAAGGTACGTACCATACACCCGCTCAGCACGACGGACGTAAATGGTCAACAAGGCGGTGCTTGCAAACGCGAGCAAGGAGACGCCGAAGTGTGTCGCAATAACCGATGCAGGCTCATTGTAGACGACGGCAAGCCCTCCTAAGACCGCTTCGAGGAGGACGAAAAAGATGCTTAAGCCGACAAATAGCGAAATTTCCCGCCACCGACGATACCGCATGATGGAGCTGACCGCCGCCACCAACAGCAATATGGTGAGAATCGGGACACCGACACGGTGCGAAAACTCAATGAATGTCTGAAGCGATTGAATGACGGGAATCCAGCGGCCATTGCACTCAAACCACTGGTGCCCGCAGCCAAATGCCGATCCCGTGTACGCATCCAGGAATCCGATCGAGTTCACGACGAAGTTCTGAACGGACGCAAGAATGCAAACGACGAAGACGAACACGCCAAAACCGCGGCTTTTCACCATCTCCTCACCTCCCCTCAGCTTAGAAGCGCAAACCCTTCACCTACGAAACGATGGAACGGAATGACATAATCCAAATGGATCCGCCGACGACAGTAAACGCGATAAATAACGCGAAGTAGATGGTCGGCACCTGCCAGGCGCGATCGTCACTTTCTGTAAAGTGCATAAACATATACAACTGAACCAGCAATTGACCGAAACCCAACACGACGATAATGGTAATGACGACCGCCGGCGGCTGATGCGTCGCTAAAGCGAGCCAGAAGGCGATGGCGGTCAAAACGAGTGACAAAAGCAACCCGATAACGTGCTTCCAAGGAAAACCGGTCTCTTGGTGAAACTTGTGTTCTTTGGTTTCCACGCTTATACCACCTTCCCAGTCAAATATACGACGGTGAAGATGAAAATCCAGACAGCGTCGAGGAAGTGCCAATAAATACTGACGATAAACGCTTTGCGCGCCGTGATCGGCGTAATGCCGTAGCGGATCAATTGAATGATGACGCTAAGCATCCACAACGTACCCATTGTCACGTGACATCCGTGTGTACCGACCAACGTGAAGAACGCGGACAAGAAGCCGCTACGTTGCATGGTTGCACCGATTGAGACGTTGTGCACAAACTCGTCAATTTCAAAGCCTAAGAACACGAGGCCAAGGGCAACCGTAATGAAAAGCCAAGTGACCATCGCGTTGCGATTGCCGCGGCGCATCTCATAGGTAGCAAGGCCGCAGGTAAAGGAAGAGAACAACAGCGCAATCGTTTCAATGGTAAAGCCCGTAACGTCAAATAGTTGCTGCGACGTGGGACCGCCGGCAACACGGCCGTGCATGACCACATAGGTCGCGAACAGACACGAGAACAAAACCAAGTCGGAACCGAGGAAGACCCAGAATCCCGCAATACGCAGACTGTTTTCTTCCTCGTGATACTCGACTGGGATGGACGGATCCACGGGGTGGTGATCCCCGTGGACGGCCGTATGTGCATTCGACATCTTCACAACCTCCCTGCCGCAGCCTCGGTCTTCTCAATTTCTTCGACCGGGATGTAGTGGTGGTCATGGTATTCAAAGGAGCGCTGGGCCATGGTGACCAAGACGCCGAGCAAACCAATGATCGCGAGAATCCACCACTGGAAAATGAATCCGGCGCCAGCAATGAAGAAGAAAAGGCTCATGATAATCGGACGCCCAGAGTTGTTTGGCATATGAATAGGCCGGAACGGAACGCCCTTGGGTCCATTGATGGACTCGCCAGTCTTCTTCATCAACCACCAAGCGTCGCGACCCTTGATGGTCGGAATGATGGCGAAGTTGTACTCCGGCGCCGGCGACGTCGTCGCCCACTCAAGCGAGCGGCCATCCCATGGATCGCCAGTCGTATCGCGCTGACCGAAACGCGCACTCCAAAGCACGTTCCACACGAAGATGAGGAAACCAACGCCCATGAGTACTGCACCGACGGTCGAAATCAAGTTGATGATACCCCAGCCATAGCCTGCGGGATACGTGTACATGCGGCGTTGCATGCCCATGAACCCGAGGAAGAACTGTGGGAAGAAACAAATGTTGAAGCCAATCATGAACGTCCAGAAATGCCAACGTCCAAGCTTCTCATCCAGTAACACGCCAAACATCTTTGGCCACCAGTAATAGAGGCCTGCAAAGACGCCAAACACGGTACCACCAATCAATGTGTAGTGGAAGTGCGCAATCAAGAAATAAGAGTTGTGATACTGGTAGTCCGCTGGTGGCACGGCGAGCATGACACCCGTCAAACCACCGATCAAGAAGTTCGGAATAAATCCGACCGCCCAAAGCATCGCCGTCTTAAATTCAATGCGTCCTTTATGCATCGTGAACAGCCAGTTGAATACTTTCACGCCTGTCGGTATGGCGATCGCCATGGTGGAAACACCGAAGAATGAGTTGACGCCAGGCCCTGCACCCATCGTGAAGAAGTGGTGCACCCAAACGACGAAGCTCAAGATGGCGATTGCGATCATGGAAACGACCATCGCTGAATAGCCAAACAGACGCTTATGCGAGAACGTGCTGACCACTTCCGAAAGGATACCGAACGCCGGCAAAATGACGATGTACACCTCTGGGTGGCCCCAGATCCAGAATAGGTTAATGTACTGCATCGGCATGCCGCCGCCTGTTACTGTAAAGAAGTGTGACCCGAAGTCGCGGTCAATCAGCAACAGTGCAAGGGCGACCGTCAACACCGGGAAGGCGAAGACAATGATAATAGACGTAATGAACACCGACCATGTAAACATCGGCAGGCGCATCATGGTCATGCCCGGTGCGCGCATGCGCAGGATGGTGAGCAAGAAGTTCACACCTGTCGCAATGGTACCGATACCCGTGATCTGCAGGGCAACGAGGAAGTAGTTTTCACCCGGTCCTGGATCAAAGGCGTTTTCCACATATGGCGGATAACTGGTCCAGCCGCCGTCTGGCGAACCACCGACGACAAACGATAGGTTGAACAACAGCGCCGCAGCAAAGAACAGCCAGAATGAAATGGCGTTCAGATACGGGAACGCAACGTCGCGACAACCAATTTGCAACGGTACCGCAACGTTGAAGAAACCGATAATCGCCGGCATCGCCATGAACAGAATCATGATGGTGCCGTGCGTGGTGAAGATTTGGTCATAGTGATCTGCATTCAGAAAATGCAGGTTCGGCCATGAAAGCTGTGCGCGCATCAACAGACCGTCGGTACCGCCGCGGAAAAGCATTAACACGGCGGCAATCAGATACATAATCCCGATTTTTTTATGGTCCACCGTCGTCAACCAATTGTCCCAAAGCCACTTCCACAATTTGAAGTAGGTAAGGGCGACGATAATACCGATTGTGGCACATCCAATTAAAAAGTCGGACAGCCAAATCAGCGGACCTTCATCGAGCATGAAAAAATGTACGGCCCAATTTGCAAAACCGTTCACGCTCGCATCCTCCCTTAGTGCTTGATCCGAATCTAACAGACCGACTTCATTACTGTGGCTCCGTCGACGAGAACGTCAACGGCTTGTTCAGTAGACCAGGTTTTTGGATCTGGTCTTGTGCCTGTTGCGTCAACTTAGGTGCCGTACGCTGTGTCGTCTGCACCCAGTTGGCGAAGTCCGCAGGCGACAGCGCGTTTACATTAAACGTCATGTGAGCGAAACCACGGCCTGAATACTGGCCACTGCGGCCTTGGTAGGTCCCAGGGTGGTCCGCCTCCAGCCACAATTTGAGGTTCATCCCCGGCATGGCGTATTCCATACCACCGAGTGCCGGTACCCAGAACGCATTGATAGGGCCACTTGCCGTCAATTCGAAATTGACCGGAACACCAGCAGGAATGTTGACGTAGTTGACCGTTTCAATGTTTTGCCCCGGATACTTAAACACCCATTTCCACTGTTCCGAGATGACATCAATGGTCAGCGACTTACCCACAGCAGCCGTCGTTGCAGCTTCAACCTTTGGCGGCTTGACGAGCTTGTACGTGACAGCCACCGTCGGAATGGCAAGGGCAATGACGATGATAATAGGGATGACTGTCCAAATGGTCTCCCATTTCGTGTTGCCTTCGATTTCAGGTGGAACGTAGTCTTTGTTTTCAGGGCGAGCGCGGTATTTCGTGATCACGTAGAAGTAGATCACAAACACGCCCAGGACGACAAGCAACATCACAATGAAGGAGTAGAGAATCAGGTAGTACTCACTTCTTGCAACCGGCCCCTGCGGACTGAGCACGGGCATGTACTTCGGGTCGTCACAGCCTGCCAGAGCGAGCATGGATAGCCCAACAATGAAAAACAGGCTGCGAACTCGACGCCCAGATGGCTTCATCGTCGCTTACGTCTCCTTTCTGTCTCTGAGATATGTAGAACGGTGCCCCCTGCAAGCAGACGCCGATCGACAACGAAACCAAGAATTAAGCCTGGGTACTACGCGTAATCGTTGTCTGCTTGGCCTCAGCGGCTTGGTCCAGCGTGCCACATTCGATAATACCAAAGTCCCGACAGATTTCGCGCCTTGCCCACGCACACAATATGACGATTTTGAAAAAGGTTCATTGGTCACCCGGTCAACGGCCTGCCACCAGTGTCAGTTGAGCATCGTCATGAAACCCATGGTTCGTTGCACGCCAATGAGCATGGTCCACTTCGGCACTAGTATTGCTTGTAGGCAGCCAATTTAAACCATGTTACAATCAATTCGACCAGTGTGAATCATGTAATTCTATATCATCCATTCCTTTCGTAAGGCGGGTTTGCAGATGGCGTCCAAATCGTTGGCCAATTCTATCGTGTCGTTCGCAGATGTCGTCGCACTCTTGTCTCCCAAGTATCAAGTCCCTGACATCGTGTTAGAAACGTCTACGTGCCTCTTCATCCTTGAGTCTCCCCATATTCAGGAACTCAAGTTTGGGGCACCTGTCGCGGGCGCTTCCGGGGCGACGATGAGCAAGCATATTTTCGGCCCCGAATACGCCCGTATACCACTTGGTCGCATGGTCAAGAAGAACGCCGAGACCCATGCAGGTCGTCCGCGGCTTAGCCGGATCGGCCTTATCAACGTCTGCAACATCCCGCTGCAGGCACAGGCGTACGATCCGGACACACGACGGCAGTTTTCCGACTGGCTCGAGGACATGAACGTCGTACGCACACAAAACCAGCGGCCGTCATTCCCTAATCCACGCCAACAAGACATCCAAAACTGGCTGGTCGACACCCTGCGCACGAAGCTGCAAACCTACGCGGGAGAGGCCATCACATTGATTCCATGCGGTCGCTTTGCCCAGAAATTCCTTCGCTTAACGGGCTTGTCCGATCCCGCATGGCATATCATCGAAGACGTGCCTCATCCGTCCTATAACAGTTGGGACCGGACCACCTACCAAGCGCAAGTGGCTGCTGTAATCAGCGCGATCGAACAGGCGGCCGCTCTGCTCACGCAAGGTTAAAGCGGACGGGCCGTACGTAGCACGTTCGCCATCGCCGTCGCCAGTGGATAGCCCACTTCATCGTACCGTTTGCAGGCGGCCTCTACATCGTACGGGATGCGGCGCAGATGGATTTGCGTATCGAAACGGCTGTTGTCGACAATGGCATAAGAGGCTTGTGCGATGCCGTCAAAAGGCATGCCGACACTGCCGATGTTGACGATGGTTCTGTCGCCCATTCGACGAACATACGGAATGTGAATATGGCCATAGAAAAACAGCTTGTGCGGATAACCCCCGATGATAGACTGCTCGATCACGCTGTCCGAGGCCCCTTCCGGGACGATGGCAAACGTATCGTCAGGTGTTGCATGAAACGCGAGCCAAGTGGAATCGAGGTTGGGGTCAAGGCTTTCGCACGTTGTGGGCAAATCGTTGAGTTGCCGCACATCCTCGGTCGTAAGCTGATGCAAGGCAAACGCCCGCTCCCCGTTCATCACATCCAACCGTTCCGGGGGTACCTCGCCCTCTTGCACACCGCGCACTATCCACTCGTCCGCGTTGCCGCGGATCACAACGTCCGCAACATCCATCACTTTGTCCAGACAAGCTTTCGGTGCATATCCACGGAAACAGATGTCCCCTAGCATATACACCTTGTCACATCCCATCTCACGGATGTCATGTAAAACAGCATCCAACGCCAATTCGTTGCCATGCACGTCTGAAAAAAACGCAACCCGCACGAAAACTACCCCTTTATTCCAATTTGGATACACTTTCTATTGTACCGCCCAGGAGGGTCAAATCTGCAAAGCGCTTCGCCTGTGCTATATTTCTAATGTCGAAATACAAAGCCTAGGGGTGTTCTACGTGGCCGTGACCGCAACGCAACAGAAATCGGAGAACTACGGCTGGATGGTACTCTCCGTGACAAGTCTGGGCGTACTGTTAACCTTGTTAAATGTAGGTTCGCTGAATGTGGCTCTGCCTGTCATTGTGAAACATTTTCGTGCAACAGCGACAACGGCAAATTGGATTTTACTTTCGTACATGTTGTTTAACACCGTCTTTATTCTGATCTTCGGTCGTATTGCGGACCTCTTCGGTAGGCGTAAGCTCTACATCATCGGCCTGTCTCTATTTACCATAGTGAGCTTGTTAATTGGCCTGTCCCCTAACATTTGGACACTCTTGATACTTCGGGCCATTCAGGCAGCAGGCGGTGCCATTGTCATTACCAACACGACACCACTCATTACAGATGCGTTTCCCGAAGGTTCGTTGGCGAAAGGTCTGGGCATCAATGTGCTCGTTGCATCTGTCGCTCAATTGCTCGGGCCCGTCGTCGGCGGCTTCTTTGCGGCGACGCTCGGGTGGCAGTGGGTCTTTTGGTTCAATGTCCCAATCGGCATTCTCGGCGTGATCTGGGCCGCCATCACTCTGCGTTCACTGCCCACCTCGGGGACAGGGGAGCGCCTCGATTGGTGGGGCAATGTGTTGTTGTTTGTGGCCTTAAGTGGACTGATTTTCGGGCTCTCGGAAGGGGCAACGCTTGGTTGGTCGAGTACACCTGTACTCGTGAGTTTTGCGGCGTTTATCTTGTTGACCCCAATTTTCCTCGCTTACGAGTGGCACCATTCATCTCCGGTTATGCAGTTGCGGCTGTTCGGACAACGCAGGTATGCGGCCGCGTATGCTGCAACCTTTATGAATGCCTTCGCCCGCTCGGCCGTCGTGCTGTTATTTGGGCTGTTCGAGCAGACCGTACACCAAAGCAATCCATTTCTTGCAGGTATCGCCGTGTTGCCGGTAACCATCGGCATGATCCTTCTCTCGCCGGTGGCGGGTTGGCTCGCCGGCCGTTTTGACGCGCGCTTACTCTCCAGTGTTGGGTTAGGCATATCAGGCGTTGGTGTGCTGTTGCTGATACCCTATTCTGCAGCTACAAGTCCATATCTCTGGCAGGGAGTGGGCATGTTTTTCGTTGGCGCCGGGAGTGCACTGTTCATGACACCCAACACATCATCCATTATGTCAACGGTCGATCCGGCGTATCGGGGAAGTGCCAATGGACTGCGTTCCATGTTGCAAAACATGGGGCAGGTCATGAGTACAGCCTTGTCACTCACACTTGTCGCGGCCAAATTGCCTCCGACACTGCAAAGTGCCATTTACCAGGGAAACGGAGCAGACCTACCTGTACATGATCTTCCGTTACTTACGGGTGGCTTTCGCATGTCTTTGGGCGCCTTGCTGCTAGCGACTTTGCTTGGCATCATCGCATCGCTGGTACGCGGCCCAAGGCCAGAGGAGAAGTCCTAAACCGAGCATCACAACCAGCCCATGCTCTCTGCTCGACGAACGGCATCTTGCCGCGATGTACAGTTCATTTTGGAAATGGCCTCAGACAAATAGTTGCGCACAGTGCCCTCAGATAGAGATAAGTCGCGTGCAAGTTCCTTCGTCGTCAATCCATTCTTGACGCCCCGCAGCACGTCGCGCTCACGCATGGACAACGGGTTTTCGGAAGCAATGGCGGCCATCATCAATGCGGGGTGGAAAATTCGCTCTCCGCGCATGACGGCGCGGATAGCTGCCGCCAGTTGCTCCACCTCCCCGTCCTTTAACAAATAACCATGTGCGCCAGCCTGAATCGCCCGCTGCATATAGCCAGGGCGAGCGAATGTCGTGAGCAAAATGACCTTGCAACCAGGCACAGACTGCAAGATTTCCTCGGCGGCATCCAACCCACTCTGATGAGGCATTTCTACATCCAATAAGGCAATGTCCGGTTGTGCACGTTTCGCCTCGCAAACGGCGGCGACACCGTCGGATGCACGTGCGACCACGGTCATATCGTCTTCAAAGTCGAGCAATGTGGCCAGGGCATCACAAACCAACATTTGATCCTCGGCGAGCAAAATACGAATCACAACATCACCTTTCTTTCGTGTGGCGTCTGTTCGGAAGTTGGGGCACTGACAACGACGCAGCACCCGACCTGAAAGCCCGGCCACGTCGACGGAAATGGCTGAATAGGCCCAGCGGTTTGGCTGAAGACATGACACGTACCCGCAAGCCTTTCCACTCTTGCCTTGATACCTGCGATCCCGTTGCACGCCGTGCCCAGTTCGTCTTGTCGCAAATCCCTATATTGGACGAGTCCGCGGCCATCGTCCGCGATCGCCATCCAGACATCTCCACCAGTTTGCCGCAGGAGAATGGCACATCGTGAAGCCTGGCTGTGGCGCACGACGTTGGTCACCGCCTCTCGCAAGCACATCGCGAACGCCTGCCATACCTCTGCGTCGGCCTTGATGCCATGAGCACCTTCCATCGTAACCGCGATGCCTGCCGCATCCAAAAGCGTGCGAGCGCTCTGCCACTCTTCGAAGAAGTCGGGCTGGCGCATGTTCGCCACGTAATCTCGCACTTTGCCCAGTGACTCGCGTGCGGATCGTTCAATCAGTTCGATTTCCATAAGAACACGATCCACATCTCCCGTTTTGCGAAGCACTCGTGCCGCGACCTGCGCCTTAAGCGAAATGAGAGACAATTGATGCCCCATGACGTCGTGCAAATCGCGGCTAATTCTGGCTCGTTCAGCTTGTTTTGAAAGCCTCGCAATTTCCTCGTGTGCGACGGCCAACTGCTCGTTCATCGCACGCACTTGATGATGCCAACGGAGCATAAAGATCATCGTCGACGTGCTAAACACAAGACCCGCAAGGGCATAGGCGAAATGAGCGGGAAGAGGTTGGCCGAGCGACATGTCGAGCGCAATGAGCGCGATTGTACCCGTCAGGCAAGCAGCGTAGAGCAATAGACTTTTCCGCAACGGAAATGTGGCTAGCCCGGCAACCGGGTAATAAGCGAGATATATAAAATTGAGGCTAAAAGTCGCCATCATGGTCCATAGCAGTGCAACCATGATAAAACAGCCAATAAGGCGGACTCGAGGCCTTCCCTCGGCGCGGAACGTGCAGGCATAAGCAATGCCAAAGATGAGCATGAGAAACAGACCAAGGCCGAGGCTAAGAACGGGCAAACCGATGAGATACGACGCCGGATACAGGAGTTGTGCGAGGAAAAAAAGCAGCATGAGATTTTTGCCGTTCCTCAAAACGCGAGTAATTCCGCCCGCAAGTTGCAATGTTATCCGGCCTTGTCGCAAAACGATATACTCCTTTCCCTGACCCCTTTGCCCTATTGCCAAATCGTCTATGCCACCCGCACGTCACTGCGGCGATTGGCAAGATACACAGCCAATCCCGTAAAGACAACGAGATATAGAAATAACACCGAAACGTCCGTGATCGAAACACCTTTGTTCCCCATCACACTCCACGCAATATGCGCAAGGTGATACGTCGGCATGAAATTGGCGATATGCCGCATGACAGGTGGCATCGTCGAAACTGGCATCCAGAGTCCACCGGTGATAGACATGAGGAAGTATAGAATGGATGCCACGATTTGTGACGCATCACTCCCTGCCAAGTGGCCGACCAGAATGCCAAGCGCAATAAAGACCAGCCCGCCTAGAATCGTCGTGATCGCCACCAATATCCATGCAGCAAGACTCATGGTCACATGCTCAAATGCGGCTCCGGCCACAAACAGAATGGCGACTTCCAAGATATTGAGCAGGAGATTGGCCGCGATCTTCGTCGTGATGTAGTTACTGGCGCGTTGTGGGGTCGTTTGCATCAACTTGACCCAACCTTGTGTTCGTTCGTAGGCAACGCGTGACGACAGGCCGTTTAGCCCTGTGCCGACGACGCCAAAGGTCGCCATCGAGATCATATAATATTTGGGCCACGCCACCCCATCGATCACGATCGACTTGCCAATCAGATGCACATAGAGAAAGTAAAAGCCTACCGGGAGCAAGATACTGACGAAGAAAAATCTTCGATTGCGCAAATTGCGCAAAACCTCAAACTTACACTGAAGCAGCCATGCCTTCACCGCCCTCGCCTCCTGTCAGCTACCGTTTCATCCTCCCCGCCATCCCTGGCCGTCAGGGATACAAACGCATCCTCGAGCTGTCCTTGCGACACCTCGAACCCAGATACGTCCAAATCGGCGCGAATCACTGCACGCAATACATCGTCTGGCGAGTCGGTTGTAATGCGCACGTGCCGCCCGCTCCAGCGCACCTCGTTCACGTTCGGCAAGGCTGCGATGGTGTCTTCGCTCACGGACCCGCCTGCCCAAAAGCTTACATACCGATTGCCCGCTTGACGTTTGAGTGCGTCGACAGACCCGTCGGCAATCACGCGTCCCTTTTGCATGACCAAAACGCGATCAGCTATCGTTTCTGCCTCATCCAAGTGGTGAGTCGTAAGAATGATCGTCCGATCCCGTTCCTTCGCGAAGTTGCGAAGATAATCCCAAAATCCGCGCCGCGATGCGATGTCCATACCAGTTGTGGGCTCGTCGAGGAATAGAATGCGTGGATTGCCTGCCATGGCCATGGCGAACTGTAATCGTCGCTGTTGGCCACCACTCAGTTTGACGGCTTCCTTGCGAGCGAGATCGCGCAAATCCGCCATGTCTAGAAGGGTGTCTTTCGCAATCGGTTCGTCATAAAAGCTACGAAACCAGTCAATAAGTTCGCCAACTCGCACTTTCTGTGGTAAGCCAACCTGCTGCAACATGACGCCGTAATGTCGGCGAGCGGCTCGACGCATCGGATCCTCCCCAAATGCCCGCACCTGCCCCGAGGTGGGTTTTGTCAAGCCCAGCATCATCGAAATCGCCGTCGTTTTGCCAGCGCCGTTTGGCCCCAGCAAGGCGACAATAGAACCGGCTTCGATCTCGCACGTTACATCATTCACCGCGTAAATGTCGCGGTATCGCTTGATCACGTGTTCAAACGAAATGGCTGTTGCCACGCATCAATCTCCTCCACTCAAGTGAACCAAAGTTAACTCTATTGTACAGATTGTGCGACTGCCGTCTGCAGTGGAGTTTGTCATTCATTTGCAATGACATCTGTCATATCGTGACGGTGACCTGGTGGAAGATGTATAATGCTAAACACTTAGAGATGAATAAGGGAGGCAGATGGTTATGCATATCCGCAGGCAACATGAAGACGTACGGCCCCACTTTGACGAAGATGACAATGACGAGGCACTGCTGGAAATGGCGGAGGATCTGCCTGGATTTAAGCAGGATGAACAGGCCTGTGGCGAACAACATCCTTAGAAACAAGAAAGTCAAACACTAAATCACCTCGATTCGGCCACGCGCGGCCGGCCGAGACTAAGCTTTGAGGAGAACTTAGAAATGAAACAATACAAGAAATGGGCAACAGCGGGTGTGGCATTGACCATCATGGGGACTGTAGCAGGCTGTAGTACAAACGGAGACGTTAGTCCAGGATCGAATGCAACAAACAGCACAAAAGACGTAGCACCATCCAATAACACGGTCGCAAACAGAACCGCTGGAGAAAACAACGCAACCGCAAATACATCAGCACCGTCAATTAATACCGCAACAACCAACTCCACAAATACTGTCACTTCGATGGTTTCAGTCACCGTTTCGCTCACAAATGGACAATCAACCCCATCTATAAGCTTCAAGGTTCCATCTGAATGGGTTAAGCAAAAAGTCGGTCAGGGAGATTCCAGTGGATATGCTTGGGTAAATCCACATGACGCAAGCCAACAAATTGATGTGATTACATCTGGTAATATCAGTGCAATTAAAAACTATACAACGGAACAATGGGATGTTACAGGGATATTCGGCCATGGAACAAGAGGTATTAGTTGGATAGGCGTTTCATCCGATAAGTTGACTGGGAGTTTCATCGACACCACGGGAATGAATCCCTATGCAAAAAGCGAGCAGACGCCATATACGGGATACGGTAAAGCATTCATTGTACAAAGTCCGAATCCATTTTCGGTGTTTGTCGAGGCATGGGGGATGCCGCTCCATGCTGATACCGTTCTGCCAACCATTCACCTGCATGAAACAGTTTATGTGTTTTCCCAGGCGATGCTTAAAGAGATTTATGCTGTGAAATACTTGAGTTCAGTGGGACCCATCATTCCACCTCAGAATGTGGCAAACGATGTGAACAAATGGGCTCCTTATGTATCGATGAGCATGTTGCCTTATGCACCTGCATCCGAACAAGTCTTAGACAAACAATTGATTCAAAATATCCAAGGTCCAATGACGCTGTTAAAGAGCTTATCAGGATACACGTTGCATCACGAGCAATTGCCATCAGGCAATCGGACATACTGGTATCCATCCAACAACAAATTTCCGACATGGGTGGACCCAACGCCCCAGCAAATAATCAAATAGCCGCTTACCGTGACGAGCCTGAATGGCGACAACAAAAAGTCCTCATTTTCTGGTAGACTGAAGTTGCTGAGACAACCATTGTTTTCACACGGTACACCATGCTGACGGCAGCGGCTCGGGACAAGCCCTAAGAACGCTGGTGGCTCTCTTCTTCAACTGCTGCGACGAACTCGATGACATCCGGTTTGCCGCCGCCACGGGGCTGTTCACCGAACTTCTGCAGTCCATTATGAAAGCAGCGGGTATTGGGAATAAGCACCGTGATCGACATGATTCTTAAACAATTTATCAGTGAAGATAAAGCCAAGCCTCTCTGTTTTTTTAAAGGTCAATATTGCCGATTGGCGTAGCCACATACCAAACTGGCTGCCTCGAAAGTGCTCAGACACTGGGGGTAGCCTTTTTTATGGTCCATCCGAACCAAGAAACGGTGTACGCGGGAACTATTGCGAATGCACTTGTCCTCCATCCGCTGTATTTTGAATGCAAACCAAATCCAACACCTCTTGGCTGTTGTCCTTTTCACGTGCGCAACGAGGTGCATAGCTTACACGCGAAGCCAATGTCCAAATTGCCAAAAGTGCAACCGCTGCACATCTAGATAGGGGTGGCTCCGAACTTGTTGTTTGCATTTGATTTTTTCTACCCGTTCGTCATGAGTGTGGTTTGGATGATGGGTGCTATCCTATTTTTTTGGCGGCGTGAGCATCGTACCGCTGACGCATTGCCAGAACTGCGAAGGACACCCATGGTCTCAATACTTGTGCCCTGCTACAACGAAGGGGCTGTGCTCGGAGAAACATTAGTCGCACTTCGCGAAATAGCGTACCCGAATTACGAAGTGCTTGTACTTAATGACGCGAGCACAGACAATACGCTTGACGTCGTACGTGCCGCCATGGATAGCGACGAGCGGATTCGCATCGTCAATCTCCCGGTACGCCGCGGCAAGGCACACGCTTTAAATGCTGGTGTTTTTGCATCCCGTGGGGAAATCCCTGTCACCCTTGATGCCGATGCTGTAATCCACCCTGATGCTGTGCATTATATGGTCGCGCATTTCGTCAATGCAGGTGGCGAGCGCGTTGGCGCGGTGACCGGTAGCCCGCGGGTCCGCAATCGAGCAACCTTGTTAGGCAAAATCCAAGTGGTGGAATATGGTAGTATCATCGGCCTCATTAAGCGCGCCCAACGTGTATTGGGCAAGCTCATGACCGTTTCCGGCGTGCTTGCGGCATTTCGCAAACGAGCCATCCTGGAATGCGGCTTCTGGGATGAAGACATGATCACTGATGACATCGCGATATCTTGGAAGCTACAACGTCATGCCTGGGATATTCGCTATGAGCCTCGCGCTCTGTGCTGGATGTGGGTACCAGAGAAACTGCGCGGCTTATGGCGACAGCGGATGCGTTGGTCGCAAGGCGGTGTGGAAGTCCTGATCCGCAATATCTCGGTGTGGAAAAGATGGACGCAAAGAAGACTTATCCCCATCTATCTCGAGGAAACCGTCAGTATCGTGTGGTCGTACTTGTGGCTCGTTTCGTTGATGCTACTCATCGTGGAAGGTCTACATGGAAGCGTTCCATGGAATATGATCCGAACCGGTGGCACTTGGCTTGGCCTGATGTCATTATGTCAATCAGTCGTCGCGCTTTTCCTGGAAAGACGATATGAACCCCCGCGCTTTATGTATTACTACTTCTACGCTATCTGGTACCCTGCACTTTATTGGGCAATCGGGGCCTTTGTCGTCGTTATCGCGACGCCGCGAGCCGTATTGCGCATGTTGCGGCGACGAACGACATATGCAACTTGGCACAGTCCGGACAGGGGGATGTCCTCATGAACGACGTCAGATCGAAGTGGAACGAGATGGTCATCTATTCCGGCCCGCACCGCTCCAAATCTCGACGCTTCGCGGAAACGTTGCTTACGGTCTCCGGGTGGCTATGGGTTTGCAGTGTGCTATTGCAACTTGTGCTGTCACTCTGCCTCTGGATCCTTGGTGCAAGTTATGCCAAGCTTTATTTGTTCACTGCCCTTTCATACACATCTTTTCTCATCTTCGTACGCGATGCAGGCATTGTCGGTTGCGCATCCCTGTTGGTGTTTGGTACTTGGGTCATATATAACAAGCGGCGATTTGGAAGCTTGCACCGCAGGAAGTTCCCACGCGACGTCACAACCCAAGAACTTGCGGATAAGCTTGGTATCCATCCGCTGGAAATCGAAGCATGGCAACGCTCCTCATGGTTGACTGGCGGATAGACAAACAGGATTAGGGCAGCATGGCCGCGTCGCCCACGGGTTCGCTCGCAAACAGTCGATTGATTTCCCCGATTTGACAAGCTTCCGCCAGTATCAGCAAATGATCTCCCACGCGCAGGCGGGTGTGCCCACGCGGCACAATCGCCTTCGCGCCACGCACAACGCCGTAGCACAATGTGTGATCCGGAAACGGGATGTCCTGCAGGCGTACATTCACATACTGGGATTCCATGCCAATTTCTACAGGCACGACGACCGCGGTCTCGCGCGTGAGCGACATGAGATCGAAAATGCTTTCTGACGGCGTTTCGGCGACGAGTTCAAATTTCTCCGCCAGCCACTGCACCGTAAGCCCTTGAATCAATGTCGATGCGATCACGATGAAAAACACGATTTCAATCAGCACAATGTAACCTGTAACCTGAGCCTCCACCGCCGATAGAATCAAGACAATAGGGGCCGCCCCGCGCAATCCCGCCCACGCCAAGAACCACTTTTCCTCTGCGGAAAATCCCATGCCGAAAGTAGCTAACCAGACAGCGACAGGCCGTGCCAGGCTAATGGCGGCAAAAGCAAGTAAAACGCCCTGTACAGAGATACTCACGAAATCGCGAGGCACAAGGAAGAAACCGAGGACGACAAACATGAGAACGTGCATGGTCCAGGCTAGTCCTTCGTGAAAGCGAACAACGGTAAACCGTTGCTCCAAACGACCACTGGCGATCACGACACCCGTTGTATACACCGCGAGAAACCCGCTACCATGAAAGCTTTGGGCTAGTGCAAACGAAAGTAATGCAATGGCAAGCGATAAGGTTGGATACAAGCCGGCAGCATCGAGATCGACACGAGTCAGCAGGAAGCGCCCAGCCCATCCAACCATGACGCCAACCAGAATGCCCATACCCATCTGCAGCAAGAAGAGATCGATCACGGCTAACAAGCCGCTGCTATGATGTGGGATGCCTGTCTGAGACCACTGAATAAGCACGGTCATCAGGAAAAATGTCATAGGATCGTTTGTGCCGGATTCGACTTCCAGTACGTCTGCCAACCGGCCGCGCAGCGATGTGTTCCCCAAGACACTGAATACCGACGCCGCATCGGTGGAACTAGCAGCCACGCCGAGCATGGCACAGGGCAACCACGGCAGTTTTAAGATAAGGTGAACACAAAGCGTCATCAGGGCTGCAGCCACGATCACGCCAATCGTTGCCAAGGATAGAGCCGGGGCTAGTGCCCGGCGCACGCGACGCATGGACGTATGAAGGCCGCCTTCAAACAGAATCATGGCCATAGCCACATAACTTAGGTTCTTGGCGACGGTTGGCGTCACATTCTCGAGCAAACTTGGCATCAACGCCGCCATGGCTGCCCCAACCGCGACGAAACTGATCAGAGCCGGAAAGCCAAGTCGCCTATTGGCACGAGCAAGCAGCACACCAGCAAGCAAAATGACGGCAACCATTAACGTAGCGGTATTCATGTGGGATCCTCCTGCAAGAACCTTGCGACGGCTCGTATCTATAGGCCGTCGTTTCATGTTTACAGGATTGCCGTCCAAAACATGTTCGCAACCGCCGCCCCCCACATTTATGCCGGCTAGCGATTCGCCTGCTCTTGCTGACGTTGTCGCAAACGGTCGTTAAATCGCTGGAGCAATGCAAGAAATTGCTCCTTGTCCGCATCGGACCAATCTGCCAACAATTCGGCATACAGTTGGCGACGCGATTCACGCGTGGCTTCGAGGGCCGCGCTACCTTCTGGCGTAATCGTAAGCCTGACCAAGCGTTTGTCGATCTCGTCGCGCTCCTTGGCAACAAAGCCGGCGCCGACGATGGGCGCAATTTGCCTGCTAATGGTAGAGATATCAAGTTGGAATACGTTCGCAAGTTGCCCAACGGCCATTGGCCCATTGTTGGCCAATGCCAATAGAATCAAGTATGCGGACCGATCAAGGTCTTGATGGCGCTGCCAACTCTGTCTGGCCCCTTCGACTCGCCTCGCGAAGACGGCCACTTCCCTCTCGAGTTCCTGCAATACGTCCATGCGCTACGCCTCCAAACGAACGTCCGAATATCGATTCATGACCATGCAATCATCTTAAGACAGTTGTATAATACAATAGTTGTGGTATTCAAGTGAGCTATGTGCTCAAGCACAACCCAGCAATCCACAAGGGGGAATGTATGATGTCTGCACAATCTCAGGCTCCGGATGAATTTGCCGAAGCCGAAACAAGTATTCTGCGTCAGCCAGCTCCGGTTTGGGCCGTAGCCTTCGCCTGCGTCGTCGCGTTTATGGGGCTGGGCCTGGTAGATCCGATTTTACCGGCAATCAGTGCACAACTGCATGCAAGCAAAGCCCAAACCGAGTTGTTGTTTACCAGCTACATGCTTGTCACCGGTTGCATGATGGTGTTCACCGGCTTCATCAGCACGCGCATCGGCCCTAAGTACACGCTGCTCATTGGCCTCTTGTTCATCACTGGCTTTTCCTTTTTTGCCGGGCGATCCGCAAGTGTCGGCCAAATTGTCGGTTTCCGCGGTGGCTGGGGTGTCGGCAACGCGATGTTTATCGCGACAGCGCTCAGCGTGATTGTATCCTCTGCACGCGGCTCAGCGGCTAGTGCTGTCATTTTATACGAAGCCGCGCTGGGGCTGGGCATGTCGGTAGGACCCTTGCTTGGCGGCACACTTGGTTCGCATAGCTGGCGCTATCCATTCTACGGCGTCGCAACCTTGATGGCGATTGGATTTATTGCGGTTCTTCTATTCCTTCGCGGCGTACCTAAGCCCGCGCATCGAGCGTCTATTTTAGCTCCCTTTCAGGCGTTGCGCCATCTCAGTCTGCTCACACTTGGGCTCACCGCACTCTTTTATAATTTTGGCTTTTTCACGTTGCTCGGCTATGCGCCGTACCCACTTCATATGAGCGCGCATGGCATTGGCTATACGTTCTTTGGCTGGGGCGTGTTACTTGCCATCACATCTGTGTTCATTGCGCCCAAACTGGCTGAGAAATTTGGCGTCTTGCGCACCATGTATGGGATTCTCGCATTGTTTGCAGCGGATTTGCTGGTCATGGGGCTAGGTATCCACTCACAAATCACATTAGTGATTTGCATTATCGTCGCAGGTGCATTCCTTGGTGTAAACAACACCTTAATTACGACAGCCGTCATGCAGGCGGCGCCTGTGGAACGCCCAACTGCGTCCGCTGCGTACAGCTTCGTGCGTTTTGTCGGTGGCGCTGTGGCACCCTGGTTGGCCGGCAAACTCAGTGATGCCGTTGGCCCTGCCATGCCGTTTTATGTTGGTTGTATCGGCGTGCTAGTGGCGTTGGGTATACTGTTCCTGGGCAGAAACGTGCTACGCCATGTCAATGCGAGTTCGCATTAAGGTGGCGCTGACGCGCAAAGGAGCGGTCGCATGGAACTCTATTTTCTCGGCACAGGTGCCGGCCTTCCGTCGACAAGGCGCAACGTGACTTCCATCGCGCTGCGCCTTTCGCGTGGGACAAGCAGAGTTTGGCTGTTTGACTGCGGCGAAGGTACGCAACAACAAATGTTGACGGCACCGTTTGGACCCTCGAAAATCAATCGCATCTTCATCACCCATTTGCATGGCGACCACATCTATGGCTTGCCGGGCATGCTCGGCAGCCGTTCCTTTCAAGCGGGCAGCGGTCCGCTATCTATCCTCGGACCGCATGGCCTCCGTACTTTCCTCGAAACCGCTATAGCCACGAGCGGAGCGCATCTTTCCTACGCTTTGGACGTAACCGAACTGGGCAATGAGTTGCAATCTGTGATCGTGGATGGAGACTACGAGGTAACCTGGCGGCCTCTGCGCCACGGCATCCCGTCGTATGGCTACCGCATTCAAGAAAGGCCGTTTCCAGGGGCTCTGCGAAAGGATTTGTTGGAAGCAGCAGGCCTGCCGCCAGGCCCGCTATACAAAGAGATTAAATCCGGACAGGACGTCACCCTGCCAAATGGTCGTACCATCGTCGCCAAAAACTATATCGATCCGCCCGAACCAGGGCGTATCGTCGCCATCTTGGGCGACACGCGGCCTTGTGACGAAGCGGTGACACTGGCGCAGAACGCCGACATCATCGTCCATGAAGCCACGTATACCGCTGCCGACACCGATCTCGCAGCTCGCCATCAGCATTCGACCGCGGCTGAAGCCGCCGAAATCGCGCGCGCAGCGGGTGCGCGCAAGCTCGTGCTGACACATGTCAGCTCGCGTTACGATAGCATGGGTGAAGAACAACTGCTCGCCGATGCCAGGCGCATCTTTCCCAACACCGTACTCGCACACGACCATCTGAGCGTGCCCGTGGAGCGCGTCAGCTCAAGGTGACATGGATACCAATTTCTCTCAACTTATCAAAAAACGTCGGACACGTCTTTGAGACGCAACCAGGATCCTCAATTTCAATACCGGGCACGAGTAAGCCAATCAGTGAAGCCGCCATCGCCACGCGATGATCATCAAACGAAGAAAGGCGAGCGCCGTGCGGGGTACCTGGGTAAATTGTCACTCCGTCTGCCCTCTCATCGACCGCAATGCCAATGCTGCGCAGCGTCTGGACGATGACATGTAACCGGTCCGATTCATGATGACGAATGTGTTCGACGTCCGTGATCGAGATAGGACCGTCGGCAAACGGGGCGATGAACGCAAGCGTCAAGGTTTGATCCGACATTTCCTTCATGCTGATGGTCATACCGCCACGCAGGCGCTCCGGCCCCTGTACGGCGATTCCCTGACCCGATGTATCTACAGCGCATCCCATCTGGGCTAGAACATCGACGAAATGTACGTCCGGTTGGCGCGTGTCATACTTTAAGTTTTGCACGCGTACCTGTCCACCGGTGAGCGCGGCGGCCGCCCAAAAGTAACATGCCGTCGACGCATCTGCTTCAATCGCATATTCCCTGCCAATATAGCGTGATGCCTCGACCTCTATGGCAGTCAGTCCTGGCGCCTCATGCACGCGCGCGCCGAATTCGCGCATCATATCGAGCGTGATATGAACATACGCGTGTTGCACAATGTGATCGACAATCTCCACAGTTAACGGAGATTGTGCGTACGGCGCCGCAATGAGCATCCCGCTGATGAACTGCGACGATGTTGCCCCGGACATGCGAACGGCGCCCCCTGCGAGTCCGTTGGCTGTCAGGCGGATGGGAAGTGTATGCGGGCGCTCTGACAAGGGCGTGATGGAGGCGCCAAGCGATATAAGCGCCTGGAACAATTCGCCCATCGGGCGCTCATTCATACGGCGACTGCCACGAATGACCCACGAGCCATGTCCAGCCGCTAGAGCACTTGTCAAAAAGCGTGCAGCAGTACCTCCCGCACCCGTGTACACCTCAGTGTCAACGTTTGGCCAAGAGCCGCCTGTGCCTTCGACGAGCACCACCTCTGGTCCTACATCAACACGTACGCCCAACTGCCGTAACGCCTCAATGCACCAGTACGCATCGTCACTTCGCAGCACACCTGACAGCTGCGATACACCCTCTGCGAGCGCCGCGATAATCAATGCCCGATTGGTCACACTCTTGCTGCCCGGGACCACGATATCTGCCACAACCGGCTGTCCGGGAGGTGTTATGGCAGCTACATGAACACCGTGCAAAGCCCATGGCGATCTCGCGTGCAAATCTGCCTCCTGCGATGACATTCGCTCACCCCAATCTTATGGAAGACGCTTGATCCGATTGGCAATGGCCTCGCGTGGCTTCGCCTCTGGCACTTCTCGGGGATAGCCCACACCAATGATGTTTGCGACCTCGTAATCCTCCCCGACACCAAGGGTCTCGCGCGCCGCATCCGTCCAACCAATGGATGTCCAGCGAATGCCCGCACCATGACTTTGCGCCAACAGGCTAAAATTCTGTATGAAACACGAGACAGCCATCAGGTTTTCATCGCGCTCGACCTGCGTTTGACCGCGCTTCGCCAAAATGGCTAAAACAAGCGGCGCATCGCCGAAGTTTTGCCCATGCTTCAACTGTGCCCGCGTTTCCGACCCGACAACGAGCACCTGCCAAGGCTCGGTCATCTTGTGGTTCGGAGCAAGCTTCGCTTCCTCCAGCCAACTCATCCATAGCGCTTCGTCAATGGGTTCTGGCTTAAAAAACTTGATATGACGCCGTGTGCGAATTGCTTCAAGCACGTCCATCGCTTCTCCCCCTAAAATCTTTACTGTCCACTCGCCTGCTGCTTGTGCTTGCGCCAAATCGACAAGTCGCGCTGAAGAACGTCTTCCAAAGCCGCGATGTCCGAAGCAAAATAACGTTGCAACTCGGCGCGAATGTCCGGATCCATCTGTACCCGTTCCAACACCATCGACTTCATTTGATTGCCGATCCGTTCGCGGAAACTCGCAGGTAAAAACGGTTTGACAATCTCTTTAATCCCGTGTGGCTTCGAAATAAAGTTGTAAATCGCCCGCGACTTGGGCACTCCCGATTCGTTGTGGCGAATGGAGGTATCTGGTGTGAAATCGGGTGAAATTTCAAGAAAGGTGCAGACATCGCGGACAGCGGCCACCGGATTGCGCGAAAATTCTTCAAAAATGATAACCTTCACACGCTCCGGTCCAAATACGTCGAGATAACGCTGTACCTGCTCAGCATACAGGCCTACGGCTCGATAATACCATAACGGTTCGAAGTCCCCCGCGATGCGTTCGTCCTCTTTCGCCAAGGATTCGCGAAACGGCAGCCGCTCTCTTTCGTCGCGTACCAGATGCATATATGCGGAAAAGGCGCGATCGACCGGGTTGCGCAGCATGATGATGATGCGCGCGTCTTCGTATGCCTCGTAAATGCGTTTGGCCGTCCCGGGATAATACAAATAGAATACGGATGACTCGCCGACTGCCTTCTCGTCACGCACTCCATCAAACAAAAGATCGTATTCGGCGCGATCGCGAATCGTATATAAGTTCATGCCTTCATCGCCGGGTCCGCGGAACGCAGGCGGAAAGTCCGGGATCGAGAAGTAATGTGCTTCTTTTTTGGGCGGGATGAACACCTCGGGGTGTTGGCTCAAATAGCGATCCAACGAACTGGTCCCTGACTTTGCGGCCCCGACAATAAAGAAATTCGGCCTTCCCAACCTCTTCACCTCCGCTCACGAACGGTTGTCGCGGCCTGTCCAATGCCACTTGCCTGCGGTATCACACCTTGTTCTTCCAAATGACGAATGATCTCTGCAACACAATCGGACACGGCCATCCGATCCGTATGTAACACAATATCCGGATTCTCGGGCGGTTCATAGACCGCGTCAATACCGGTAAAATTGCGAATCTCGCCTGCCAAGGCCTTCTTGTACAACCCCTTGGGATCGCGCTGCTTACACACTTCAATCGGACATTCGACATAGACTTCGTAAAACTCGCGTTCTCCGAATCGGCCGCGCGCCTTTTCGCGATCTTCTCGCGTCGGCGAGATGAGTCCCGCGATGACAATCATGCCCGCATCGACGAACAATTTCGCGATCTCGGACACCCGGCGGATGTTCTCACTGCGATCCGCCTCGCTAAAACCGAGGTCCGCATTGATGCCGTGGCGCAGATTGTCGCCATCCAACAAGTATGTGCGCAGGCCGCGGCGGTGCAACGTGAGTTCAAGTTCGCAGGCAATGGTCGACTTGCCGGCGCCTGATAATCCTGTAAGCCAAATGGCGCAACTCGAGTGGCCGTTTAAGCGGCGTCGATCTTCTTTTGTCACAGGCGTCGGCTGCCAAACGATTGAATTCATGTCGTAACCTCACTTTTGTCATTTGTGCAGCAAGCGTTCCATCAATTCGGCCAGTCGGCCAACCACGTGCTGCGTCGTAAACTCTTCCGGAATGGCAATCTGATTCGCCACGCCAGATTGAAACTCGGCAAAACAACGGCGAATGCCCTTTTCAACACCATCGACATCGCACGGGCTGACAACGAAATGGCCGTGCTGACGCAAAATATCTGCCGCCGTTCCTTGTTCGTCCGTAATACCCAGGATTCTCCTCCCCGCTCCCAGATAATCGATCAACTTGGACGCCAAAAATGGATTTCTCCCATTCGCGGATGGAGCGTCAATCAATAGAAGGACGTCTGCCTGCCGCATCATGTTCAAACTTTCTAGATACGATACGCGACCCCGATGCACAGGAACCGGCGACTGTGCGACGAGATCGGCAAATTTGGCCTCCACGTTGCCGAAAAACTGCACCACTGTGCGCGCTGCCATCGCAGGCTCGGCCGCCACAGCTTTGTGCAAGCCTGCCAGGAACGGTTCGGGAGATCTCGCTCCGTAAAAATCCCCTAAATAGGAGAAGACCAACTTGTCAACGAGCTCTGGTGCTCGCGCAACAGCGTTGGGATAGAGTTCCGGTGTGAAGTGATGCGGCAAAATCACCGATTTCTGCGCGAGCGGCAATGCCGGGTACGACCGTTCGTACATCTCCTGAATTTCCGCAGTTGGGAAAATCAGCACATCGGCTTCCTCGACAACAGCTTGTTCCATCCGCTGATTGAATAGCTTGCGCCTGCTCGTATGATGGACGTGATATGGGTTATTTGCCCATGGATCGCTAAACTGTGCAACCCAAGGTCTCCCTGTACGCCGCTTAATACCTAACGCCAGAATATGACTGGCACCGGGTTGAGAGCGGCTATAAATCACATCGCACTGACTTTCGTTTGCACCTAGATGAGTAGCTTTCGCCCACAAATAGTTTTCATCAACCACAAGCCCCATCAGCTTCTCCAGAGCCCGCCGCGGTTTATAGGCCGTGGGCTTCCATGTCCGCGAACGGATCACATCCACTGCATCTGGCAACTGCAAACGTGCATCCGATCCCGCTCTTTCATCGCTTGTAACAAGCCGTAGCCGAAAGTGGCTGGCCAACTCGCGCAACGTCTTCCACACCAAAATCGCCTCCGCATTCAACTGCGGCGGCGCAAAGTAGGAAACGACCAAAACGGTCGGTTTCGCCCTGGTCACGGGTCTTCCCCCTATTCAATAGGCTGCATTGATATCTGCCATGATTGCCTCGCTGTGAACGTCCCTAGTCTACACAAAGGGAAAGGCATCAACAACGAAACACATAGGGGCACACCTTTCGGGATGACGAGGGTGCCACAGCCCATACAGTCAAACGCATGCAGTCAAAGGTGGATACCCTTCCGGCGCAGGTTTTCACGGCACTCCTGCAAATATCTAGCATCGTGCTCAGGGTAAATCGGCCTTGTTGGCGAGTATTGACGCGGATCAATTGCGATGGGCTCAAGGCGTCGCCCGCGGTAGCCCGGCACGCGCCACTCTGGTGCGACGCGATAGCCGTGTACCTGCATTTCGTCCATCACGAGAGCGTGGTACTGGACGAGGTATTCATAAGGATGACGAAACACATAGTTGACAGTCGCATGCGGACGATTCCAGCCAAGTCCGCGCAAAGCACAACACTCTCGATGCTGACCCAAAAGTTGCTGGCGCGGCAAAACAGCAATCAAAGCTTCATGCCACAGGCGCATGCGTGCCTCCTTGAACGCAACTGAGTCCCCCGGTACAACGTTTGGTACTTTGGGGGACAAGGTACATGTTCAGTATACAGATAAAGCATTGAGACTTCATTGAGATTTTTTTGAGGAAAGGCTAAGCGCAATCATTTTATAGTGTTTCGTGCACATCACGAACAGATGGTATCTCGTGCCGGCGCGTTTGATCTCTGACAATGAACACGGCGATGGCTGCTATGAAATATACAGCTATGATGATACTCATCAACACACTTGATAAATAGATTCTGCCTGTCGGCGCGCTCTCTATGCCCGGATCACTTTCTCCTTTCGCCCGTCCTTTTCACGTATGCATTGACAACGGTAAGCCACCGATGTAGTGTATTGTTTGTTACTCATGGTTACAAAAAGTTAGCTGATATATTTTGTGAATCTACATGTCCTGATTACGATTGACCTAGTTCTTCGATTTGAACACTTGAGCGTCCGATAAACGCTTTGCGGATACGGCAGGTCTATTTGGGTCACTATGATTCTGTTTATGGGGAGATCCGTGAGGTAGCAGGACACAATGAAAGATGCCCAAACCGAATGGTCAACGCCATTGCGGTCGCAGTCACCGAACACAGAGCGTGCGAACTTCAGGTTCATAAGGAGCTGGATTTTGTGAGTAAAGAAATTCTCGGCATTCATCATATCACCGCCATGTCCGGCATTGCACAAGCAAATATAGATTTTTACGTTGGCGTTCTCGGGCTTCGGTTGGTGAAGAAGACAGTAAACTTTGATGCACCGGACGTGTACCACTTTTATTATGGTGACACCGTCGGCAATCCCGGGACCATCTTCACGTTCTTCCCGTTCGGCGAAGGCCCAAGAGGGCGCAGCGGAGCAGGTCAGGCAACCGTGACGTCGTTCTCCATTCGCCCTGAATCAATCGCCTTCTGGATCCAACGGTTACAAGACCATGGCTTGTCTGTCAGCGGTCCGCAAGCGCGATCGCATGATCGACAAGTCATCACGTTTTACGATCCCGATGGTCTTGCGCTCGAACTGGTTGCACATAAAGGAGCCGAGAAAAGACCAGGGTGGCAAGACGGCCCTGTGCCAAGCGAGCATGCGATCCGCGGTTTCTACAGCGTTACCATAAAAGTGAAGAATCACGTGTTAACTTCCGCGTTGCTTAAGGACGTGATGGGCTTTCGGTTGATTGAACAGAACGGGTACCGTTTTCGCTATGAGGTTGGAGAAGGCGGACCTGGAACCATGATTGACGTCATTAGCCAGGAAGATGCCGCGTATGGGAGACAATCCATCGGAACCATTCACCATATTGCTTGGCGTGTAGCCAATGAAGAAGAACTCGTTTGGTGGCAACAAAAACTTCTGAATGTCGGGTTACATGTCACGGAAGTCAAAGACCGCAATTACTTCAAATCCGTTTACTTCCGCGAGCCAGGCGGTGTTCTGTTTGAATTGGCAACCGATCCGCCGGGATTCGCGATCGATGAATCCGTCGAGAACTTGGGATCGAGTTTAAAGCTGCCCGAATGGCTTGAGCCCACTCGTTCCAACCTGGAAGCTCAATTACCACCTATCACCGTTCCGAAGATCAGGGGGTAATTCACGATGACCTTCATACACAAGTGGATTCCGTCTGCGACTGGTACGAACGAGACCACTTTGCTTCTATTACATGGCACCGGGGGAAACGAAGAGGACCTGTTTCCCCTTGCGCGGTTTTTAGCTCCTCATGCCGCAATGCTTGGGGTACGCGGTAAAGTCCTTGAAAACGGCATGCCACGTTTTTTCCGTCGACTAGCCGAAGGTGTATTCGATGAAGAGGACCTGATTTTCCGCACGCATGAACTTGCTCGATTTATTGAGGAAGCAACCAAGACGTATTCGCTTAACCCAGAACGAATCTATGCCGTAGGTTACTCGAATGGAGCCAATATAGCGGCTAGTTTGCTGTTCCTTGAGCCGGCCATTTTATCAGGAGCCGTCTTGTTCCGCGCGATGGTTCCACTTGAACCAGCAGAACTGCCCGACCTGGCAGGCAAGCGTGTGCTGATGCTATCAGGAAGACATGATCCAATTGTTCCACCAAACAACAGTGAGAGGCTTGCACAGATGTTCCAACAGGCGGGTGCAGACATCGCCTTAAACTGGAAAAATGCTGGACACGGCTTAACAAATTCAGAACTTGCGGTGGCCCGAAAGTGGATGGAACAGTTGCAAAACTAGGCTTCGTGCACGATTTACACATCGTGATGGATGTGTTCACCGGTAGCCGGAGTCCACTTCTTGGGCAGGTGCCACCCATAATGTAGAGAGATCATTCGCAGCACAACGACTATTACAAATAAGGCGTACTGAGCGGGTGCCACCGGAACGATGCCCAGTCCGACACAGAGCCCCGCAAACAACGCCCAAACAGCATAGATTTCGGATTGAAATACGAGTGGCTTGCGCCCCGCCAAAACGTCGCGGATGATTCCTCCACCAATACCCGTCATGAGAGCGGCCACAAGTGTGGTCGCGAATGTACTATGTACATGATGGGCGTAAGTCGCTCCTTCGATCGCAAAAGCAGATAACCCAATCGCATCAAAAAAGCTGACAACTCGTTGCCAACGATGCATCCACTCATAGGGCAACACAAATACAATACATATTGTAATGGTGGCCGTCAGAAACAGTGATGGCTGGTGCCAGATATTCGCTACCGGCAATCCAACTATTAAATTGCGAATCATGCCGCCACCGAACGCAGTGACGAATCCCAAGATAAATACACCTAATAGATCAAACTGCTCCTCAATCGCTACCAGCGAGCCGCTGACCGCGAAGGCAATCGTACCAATGATGTTCAAAACGCCCCAGACGATTGCGAATCACCTCCTGCCGTACAAGCAGCGACAATGATGCGCCTACGTTCGACCGCAACGACCGCCGCATCACCAATCGTCGAGAAACTTCTTCCGTTCGTTGGGTGCCGGAATCCGACAGGCGTTACGCTGGCCGAACCAAGCATAACGGTGCCTAGCAACCCAGTCGTAGATTGTATCGCGTGTCTGCTGTGGAATCCATCGAAAATAGCTCAACCACGACCAAGGCCAGGGAAGTTCCGTGCAGATTTGCACAACAGCGGAGGATCGTTCATAAAGCTTACCACGAAAGAAGACAAACACCGAGTTCCGGCATCGTCTGCTCATTCCGTGTTGTTCCAGCAACTTTTCGGCAAATGGCGACTGCAATGAAGCAAATCGCAAGATATCTTTACGATCACGCCGCAAAAGCCAATCCACGATTCCGTTACACAGTGGACAAACACCGTCAAACAAAACAATGATTTTGTCATCCTCCGCCATACCCTCACCACCGCACTAGAGGTGACCCCATACTCCCAATATACAATGAACGCGTCGGAATGTCCGGCGCGTTCATTGTATAGCATGCTTTACTTTACCTTAAGTACGGTTTGTACATGTGGTCCGTCTTTGACCAACACCTCAGCGTCCAGAGCAAGCTCTGTGCTGGACTTCGGCAAACTCTTGGGAACGGCAATCGTCCCGCTCCATGTATCGTTTTTGCCAGCTTGGAAAATTCTCGTCACCAGCGTCTTGGAACCGTGCGCGGTGCCATCGAAGAGTGTTACCTGTACGTCCTTCTGCGCAAAACCATTGGCAACTGTGCCTGTAACGGTTAACGTCTGCCCTGGCGCGACCATTTGTTCCGCTTTTGGCGAGGTCACTGTGATGGTGTTCGCCGCATGGACACTATCTGACTTCGATTGGTTCGAGGTCGCTGCGGTACCTTTGGTCGTGGCTTTCTTGGTTGTACTTTTAGCTGCCACAGATTTCTTTGCGCTGGTAGCCTTGTCCCCCGACGTCGTGTGTTTTGCCGAAGAAACGGTTGTACTTGCCGCACCGCCACTTGTGCTGTTACCACTCGTGCTATTGGCAGATGTACCACACCCAGCCAAGGCCAGAATGGCCACTGCTGTAATTCCAAACATGCTAATCTGTTGCTTGCGGTTCATACACCCATCTCCCTTGTAAAATCAGCGCGATCGCGCGCCAATGGGTATGCTGAACCTCCTAACTCAAAAACGCCTCAGAAGAAAGCCCTCACACATTTGACGATTTTATGAACAGCGGCAAATGCGGTAAATGACGATTGCAATACAGGGTAAAGCGCCATGATTTGCCCTTCGTGGATCAAGGTGCAAGCGGCGGGCACATTGAGTACAATCTGTAATGGAAACAACGAATCTCACAAAGGGTGAACAACGTGCCCCCACTAACGAATCGGCAAGCTGCTTTACTCGAACTGTTGGTCAATGCGACGGCGCCCATCCCAGGCCAGGCGCTCGCCGACGAACTAGGCGTAACGCGCCAGGTCATTGTGCACGACATTGCGCTTTTGCGCGCCGCTGGGCAACGAATCTTTGCAACCCCAAAAGGATACCTTATCGAGTCTGTACTGCCAGCCAACAAACAAACCGTTTTGGCTGTCTCGCATACGCCGGAGCAAACCGAAGCGGAACTGTGCATTCTGGTTGACTGCGGCCTGCGTGTGCTCGATGTGCGTGTAGAGCACCCAGTCTACGGGGAATTGGTGGGCAACCTGTTGTTATCTTCACGCCGCGACGTCGACTTATTTATGCAAAGAATTCGCACAGAACAAGCGCCTTTACTGTCGACATTGACAGGTGGTTATCACTATCACCGCGTGGAATACCAGGAAGACGAGCAGTTGCATGCAGCCGTCCACCAACTGACACAGGCGGGAATCCAGCTTCTCGCAAATGGTGAATTGCCGATTGTGCCGGAGAGATAGTTGCAATGTCCGGCACCCTCCCGTCGTTCGCCTGCACGCGCCCATACATGGTAAAAGGCCGTCCCTGGACGACCTTCACCCACCCGCTCCAATTCGCCACGCACCAGTCCTGATCTCGCCAAACCACTTTACTCCTTGACAAACCGCCGCTGTGTCTTCTTTCCGTCATAGGAAAAGATCACATCCCGGCCTTCGACAACGGTTTGCAAATGCACTTGCCTGCCCCAGACTCGATGTAGGTACGGCAATGTGCGCTCCAGATGCCGCAGGTCTAACTCCACACCCTCGTACTCGTGTTTGATGTACAACTCGCCATTCCGATTATAGTCTCCATCTTCGACGTACAGTACGGGAATTCCACCATTGACGCGGGAGGCGACGATGGTGTCACGAACCTTTTCCCAGTCTGTCTCCACGACGCGCCAATCGTTACCAACCTTCTGGTATAGATATAGATCCAACTTCTCAATCAGATCTTTTGTGAGATAATTGCGCAGGAACGAAACGTCGTTCTCCATCTCGCGCACTTCGAAAATCTTTTCGCGACCCTGCCCTGGTTGACGCCCAAACTTGTCGATCTCGTCAACGGTTGGTTCATTCCATCTCCGTTCAATATCTTCCCAAATCGCCAGTCCGATGTGGTAAGGATTGATACTCATCCGCGATGGCAACACAACGCCGGAATGCATTTTGGCAAACTCGATGGCCTCATCGTCCGTCAAGTCCATCTCGCGCATGATTCGCAAATGCCAATATGTGGCCCAGCCTTCGTTCATGATTTTCGTCTCGAGTTGAGGCCAGAAATAAAGCATTTCTTCGCGCAAAATGGAGAGAATGTCGCGCTCCCACTCCTCCAGTGCCGGACTGTTCTCAATGATAAACAACATGACGTCCTTCTGCGCTGCTCTCGGTTTGACAATCGGTTTTTTTCCATCGTCTGCAGGTGGCTTGCCATCCAACTCCCAGAGATCATCGTATGGTGTACGCGCATGTGGATTCGATTTAAAAACCACCTGATTATCGCCGCGACGCTGCAGGAACTGTTGCTGTTTCACGACTTTACGCGCATTGCGTCCATCCGTCGAAGCGTCGATGTGTTCAGAGAGCGCAAGGCCTGCGTCAAGCAACTGCTCAACCCGGCCCCGTCCGTACTGTAGTTCATAATGGTAAATGCGTTCCGCACTGGCGGCCATGCGTTCCACCATATCGCGGGAAGTATAGCGAAATGTTGCGTTGTTCTTAAAGAAGTCACAGTGCCCTAACACGTGCGCACAAACAGTCTTGTTCTGGAGAAGTGTGTTGCCATCGAGCAAGAATGCGTAACAAGGATTGGAATTGATGACGAGTTCATAAATCCGACTCATACCGAGATCATAATCGAGTTTCATCCTGTGGAATTGTTTACCAAACGACCAGTGGTGGAACCGCGTCGGCATGCCATACGCACCAAAGGTATAGATAATATCCGCCGGACATACCTCATATCGCATGGGGTAAAAATCGAGCCCGAACGATTTGGCGATGTCCGTCATCTGTTCGATACTGGCGCCAAGTTGTGCCATTTCTTCGTTGGTCATGCGCTTCTCACCCCGCCGCTGCTTTGCGAAAAGAAATGGCGTAACGCTCCGTAAACTTCCGATTTTTCACGAATGACGTACTTCCGGAATTGCGGAAGTTCAAACTTTCCGTAGGCGCTCATCAGTGTTGACGCGCGCGAGTACTGGTTCACCTCCGCATACCCAAACATGCGCGACATGGCACACAACTCTGTGACCAATTTGACGCATTTTTCGTTGTCGGAAGTCAAGTTGTCACCGTCCGAAAAGTGGATCGGGTAAATGTTATAACGTTCGGGTGGATATTCGTTTCGGATCATCGTCAATGCGTATTCATAGGCGGAGGAGCATATCGTGCCCCCGCTTTCACCTTTATTGAAGAAATGCTCTTCATCGACTTCGTGCGCCTCCGTATGGTGCGCGATGTAGCGAATTTGCACATTCGCGTACTTCGTCCGTAAGAAGCGCGTCATCCAGAAGAAGAATGTACGGGCACAATATTTTTCAAACAACCCCATAGACCCGGACAGGTCCATCATC
The DNA here is from genome assembly GCF_027923525.1 of Alicyclobacillus hesperidum subsp. aegles. Taxonomy (NCBI): domain Bacteria; kingdom Bacillati; phylum Bacillota; class Bacilli; order Caryophanales; family Alicyclobacillaceae; genus Alicyclobacillus; species Alicyclobacillus hesperidum. The sequence goes on from NZ_BSBJ01000008.1 coordinate 111,957, forward strand.
GCCAGGATGACCGCGTTGGAATCCGGCTTCGTGATATCTTCCCAGGTCTTATAGCGAAGGTCTTCCGGCGTGATGCTCACCCGTTTTTCATGCGGACGCCCTGCACGGCGGATGGCTTGTAGCAACGTACGCTTTTTATCAATGTTCGTGGATAGCCCTTTTTTTCGCACGTCGCGAAAATCGACCGTCTCCACGGTCATATCCGCCGCCTCTTTGTCGGCCAGGTCAGGAAGCTCCAATTCCCGAAAGAGTACCGCTTGAATTTCGTCCAAGGTCACTTCCGCCTCGGTGTAATCGACACCTGGCTGCTCGCCGGCCCCCTCGCCCTGCCCTGGCCCAGGTGCACCGTCCTGATCCGGACGACCACGGGCGACGACGTCGCCCACTTGTGTGTTGCCAGAACCCGTGCCGGCATGGCGTCCCTTTTGGAAGTTGTAACGAATCCGGTATTCCTCCAGCGAACGTATCGGGACCTTCACAATCTGCTTGCCGTCACTCATGATGAGGCTTTCGTCGCTGACGAGATCGGCCAGATTCTCGCGAATCGCCTCTCTCACCTTTTCTCGATGCCGTTCCTGATCTTGCTGGCCCTTGCGATGCAAGGACCAGTCTTCACGCTCCAAGGTAAATTCGATCACGCCGCCTCTCCCCCCGCCTTGTCAGCGATTGAGCAAGCTACCGGTATACCGCAACAACTCGTTTGCGCAAACCGAGCAATATCCGTGTTCGTCGATCAATCGTGCGGTTACCTCGTTGATCTTTTTCAGCTGCGCTTCGTCCGGCGTCTTGGAGGAAGTCGTAATCTTGACGACGTCTTTCAAGTCCGCAAACAGCTTCTTTTCGATCGCTTCGCGCAACCGCTCATGCGAATGATAATCAAACCGCTTGCCGCGGCGGGCATACGTGGATATGCGAATCAAAATTTCTTCGCGGAACGCCCGTTTCGCGTTTTCCGAAATGCCGATCTGCTCCTCAATGGAACGCATCAACTTTTCATCGGGATCGATCTCCTCGCCTGTCAGGGGATCTTTCAGTTTTTGCCAGTTGCAGTATGCCTCGACGTTATCGAGGTAGTTATCCAGCAGGGTCTTTGCCGATTCCTCAAACGAATAGACGAACGCCTTTTGCACTTCCGTCTTGGCCATCTCGTCGTATTCACGCCGCGCCATGGCGATAAAATTGAGCAGCCGTTCGCGATCCTCCGCCGAGATCGACGGATGTTGATCCAGGCCGTCCTTGATTGCGCGCAAGACGTCGAGCGCATTGATGCACTGCGTATCGCGGCGAATGAGCGCTGTGGATATACGGTTGATGATGTAGCGCGGATCGAGCCCAGACATACCTTCGTCGGGGAACTCTGTGCGAAGTTCCTTGACGTCTGCTTCCTTCATTCCTTCCACGGTCTGGCCATTGTACAAGTAAAGCTTCTTCAATAGATCGACGCCCTGCTTCTTCGATTCCTTCAGCCGGGTAAGAATCGAGAAAATTGCAGCCGTGCGCAGGGCATGGGGCGCGATATGCACATGCTTCAAGTCACTCTGCTGAACCAGTTTCTCGTAAATTTTGACTTCGTCATCGACGCGCAGGTTATAGGGCACAGGCATGACAATCATGCGCGATTGTAAAGCCTCGTTCTTTTTGTTGGAGACAAATGCACGATATTCCGCCTCATTGGTATGTGCGACGATCATTTCGTCGGCCGAAATCAAGGCAAAACGGCCAGCCTTAAAATTGCCTTCCTGCGTAAGGCTAAGTAAGTGCCACAGGAATTTCTCGTCACACTTGAGCATCTCTTGGAACTCCATCAGACCGCGATTGGCCTTGTTCAACTCGCCATCGAACCGGTACGCCCGCGGATCGGACTCGGAACCGTACTCCGTGATTGTCGAAAAGTCGATGCTGCCGGTGAGGTCGGCGATGTCTTGCGACTTCGGATCGGACGGGCTGAATGTGCCGATGCCGACGCGCCGCTCCTCCGACAGCAAGACGCGTTCGACAGGCACTTGCTCGATCCGCCCGCCGAACTCCTCATCGAGCCGCATGCGGCAACTTGGGCAGAGATTGCCTTCGATGCGAACGCCATACTCCGCCTCAAACTCACTGCGCAGTTCCTGTGGAATCAAGTGCAGTGGTTCCTCGTGCATCGGGCAATCGGCAATCGCGTAGACGGCGCCAGAAGGTGTGCGCGAATAGCGTTCAAGCCCGCGTTTTAGCATCGTGACGATGGTCGACTTGCCGCCGCTTACGGGGCCCATTAAGAGAAGGATCCGTTTCCGGACATCGGTCCGCCGGGCTGCAGCGTGGAAATATTCCTCGACAAGGCGCTCAAGCGTCGCCGACAGTCCATACATTTCCCTTTCGAAAAATAGGTAATGATGGTTGCCGTCGGCGTCCGTCTCAATACCCTCAGAGGCAATCATGTCATAAATTCGAGCATGGGCCGTCTTGACAACATCGGGGTTCTCGCGAACGATTTCCAGGTAATCAGCAAACGTTCCTTTCCAACGCAGAGCTTCTTCCTCCGCGCGATACGAGTTCAGTCGGTCAAGAAAACTCATGGTCCCATCCTCCTCCAGGATCGGTTGCACGTCTTCTCGCCTGAAGCGACCTGCAACAGACTGGACGCCTTTGTTCATCCTATTCCGTTTTGGCTTGCCAACATGCCCATGCTGTCAGTTTTGGGCCAGTCCTGGCATCTCTTTTGCAAAGGACGCACTAAGGAGGGAGATTTCCTAAAGCGTTGAGATGTACTGAATGCTATTAAGACGGTCGATGAAGTCCAATTTTCAGCTTTCCGTTGTTTGTTTTGGCTAGGTGCATAGTATACATGCGTATTCCCACTGCAAACACGATCAGGAGGGGCAACGCGATACCCTTGATACACATATTTCCTGCAAAGTATACTGCCGCTCCCAAACCCACTGCCAGCAAAGCATGCACCTCGTGCTGGAAAACTGAGGGACGACGTCTTGCCAATAAGTCACGTATGATTCCCCCACCAGTGCTCGTCAAGAGTGCAGATATAATAATCATTCCGAACGATCCACTGTGGGACTTCGCATATATGGCGCCCTGAAGCGCATAGGAGACAAGCCCCACCGAGTCGAACCATAATCCCCAACGCCTCCAGTGATGGACAAAATAACGTGATACCACAAAAAGGAAAACAAGAGTAGACAAAATAATGCATAAGGTTTCTGTGCTAGTTACATTTGTAACTGGCACTCCAAAGACAAGGTTCCGGACTACTCCACCGCCAAATGCATTAGTTAATCCTAGAGTGAGCACACCTACGAGTTTGTATCGGGCAGTAAAGGCTGCAAACGCACCACTCGCTGCATAGAAAAACACACCCAAGAAATGTATCATTATCCACTCCATATTCCCATTTTTTCCTCCCCTCATCCTGACAGTTTTAAGCTGGCCACTGCGCTTCCGATGACTACTGAGTGCATTTTCTTTTATGAACGCAAAAAACACCGAGAATTTACATCCATATACGGACGTAAATCTCGGTGGAGTAGTAAAAAACACAAATGTATTTTTTAACCAATCCACAACATGATACAACATCTGATAATTTGTCGAAACTGGTGCCCTATGAAGATTCAAGTACAGCGTACGTTTCGACGTCGTCATTATATCATATCTCTTATTACATCTCCCGCGTTTACGACTCAGCCCAGGCTTCATTAAAACAATTCATGTCGTGTTCTACATCCAAAACAAAAAACTTGGATTGCAAGCATGACCTAACTCAAACAGGACAAACTGTCAAACATCATGAAGGGAGATGAATCAAAAATGGCTTACGGCAAACCCCCAGAAGGACGGAACAAAATCCAGGATATGACCATCGCCTTAACCGGTTCCGACTCGGTACAAAAGGACAAACGTTACCATGAACCGACGGACAGCACGGTCAAGGCGATGGACGGGAATTGGCGAGAACAAGAGAAAAGAAAACACCAATAAATAATGATTATCGATCCCGGTTCGCAAGCCAGATGAGCGCGTCCGGGATTTGCTTTTGCCACACGCCCCAGATGTGATTGCCGGGGCCGACGCGATAGGTAATATCGGCACCGCGATCGATCAAAAGGTCTCGCATGGACTGGTTGTACGACAAAAAGTCGTAAACGCCCGACGGCGTCTGCGCCTGAGCTTCCTCGTCTCCAATGAACATATACGCAGCCAACCGCGACAAATCCGGCTCTTGTTCAATCCGCCTTTGATACTCCGGAAAATATGCGCCAGAGAACAAAATCGTCCGATGAAACCACTGCGGATACGTCAATACGAAACTGAGTGTCGCGACCGCCCCCAGCGAAATCCCTGCCATATAGCGAGCGCGATCGTCCATTGGATACATCGCGTCTAAGTACGGAATGCATTCCTCGGCTACAAACTGCAGATACTGGCGATGGCGTGCGCCATCCATGGCATAGTCGTCGCGCCGCTTGTCCAAATTGACGGCGATGCCGACGATGTAAAACGGAGGCAGTTGCCCTTCCGACATCAATTCGTGGGCAATGGTCGCCGTTCTGCCATGCGTAAAAAACTCAATCCCGTCGTGGCAATATACGACCGGAAGTGGACCGTGTCCCTCGGCAACCGGCGGCACAAAAACCTTAAGGGCCCGCTCCTCCCCGCCAAGAGCGCGGCTTGTGATCACGTGAGATGCAACTTTTCGGGGGTGAAGTTCCGACATCGTTCGCCAGCCTCCTCGTGCTGCCGTGCGATCGCGCCAAATCGTCTGTGAAAGCGCTGTACACAGCTGTTATACTCGTAAAGCAAGCTTATTCTATAACAGAACATTTCGCGCTGAATCGTGATCGTTTCGCACGTTCCGATGTGGTGTATTATAATATTTATCGACCTGTATCACTACTTTAGATATGAGGTGACAGATTTGAGCCAAGCGGTTGCTCAATACGAAACCCCGTACGTTCAGATTCTGGACGAAAACGGGAATGTGACAAACCCTGACCTGCTTCCGTCACTTTCCGACGAGCAGTTGCGAGAACTGATGAAACGCATGGTCTTCACGCGGATTTGGGATCAGCGTGCCATTAAGCTGTCGCGCCAAGGCCGACTCGGCTTTTATGCCCCGGTCGCGGGTCAAGAGGCGTCCATGATTGGATGCGAATTCGCGACGCAAAAAGAAGACTTTTTGCTCCCTGGCTATCGGGATATTCCGCAATGTTACTTCCACGGCTATCCCCTGCATCAACTGTTTCTTTACTCACGCGGTCACCAACTCGGTGGCAAGGTTCCGGAAGGCGTTAACTGCATGCTCCCCCAGATCATCATTGGCGCACAGATTGTCCAGACGCCGGGTGTTGCTCTCGCCTTTAAACTGCGCGGCGAGAAGCGGGTTGCCATCACCTTTACGGGCGACGGTGGCACGTCGCAGGGCGACTTTTACGAAGGCATGAACTTTGCGGGCGCCATGAACCTGCCGGCGGTGTTCTTCGTGCAAAACAACCAGTACGCAATTTCCGTTCCTCGCGAATTGCAAACCCGCGCCAAGACGCTCGCGCAAAAGGCAGTCGCAGCTGGTATCCCAGGCGTGCAAGTCGATGGCATGGATGTGCTTGCCGTTTATCATGTCACGCACGAAGCCGTGGAACGCGCTCGCGCTGGTGAAGGGCCGACGATGATTGAAGCCGTGACGTTCCGCTACGGTCCGCACACGATGTCCGGCGACGATCCGACGCGCTACCGCACCAAAGAGACGCAAGAAGAGTGGGAACGCAAAGATCCGCTCATCCGTTTCCGCAAGTATTTGGAGAGCAAAGGAATCTGGTCAGAGTCGGAAGAACAGGCGTACATCGAAGAGGCAAAGGAAATCGTCAATCAGGCCTTAAAGCAAGCTGATGAAGCGGAAAAGATGACGGTAGCCGACCTCATCGATACGATGTTTGCGGAGCCGACGCAGACGCTGAAACGGCAACGCGCAGAGATCACCGGCGAGGGGGCGAACTAAATGGCGCAAATGACGATGATTCAAGCGATCACGCACGCGCTCGACCTCGAGTTGGCGCGCGACGAACGCGTGCTCGTGTTTGGCGAAGACGTGGGTAATAACGGCGGCGTGTTCCGCGCGACAGAAGGGCTACAGAAGAAATACGGCGCAGATCGCGTCTTTGATACACCGCTTGCGGAAAGTGGCATTATTGGGTTGGCGAACGGCTTGGCCATTCAAGGATTTCGTCCTGTTCCAGAAATTCAGTTCTTCGGCTTCGTTTTTGAGGCCTTCGACCAAATCGCGGGACAACTTGCACGCACGCGGTACCGCTCGGGTGGCCGCTATACTGCACCTGTGACCATCCGCTCTCCGTTCGGCGGCGGTGTACATACACCCGAGATGCACGCAGACAGCTTGGAAGGATTGTTCGTGCAGACACCCGGGATCAAAGTGGTTATCCCAAGCAACCCATACGAGGCTAAAGGACTGTTGCTTGCGGCCATTCGCGATCCGGATCCTGTCATCTTCCTCGAGCATATGAAGTTGTACCGTTCGTTCCGTCAAGAGGTTCCAGAAGACGACTACACCATTCCGCTTGGTGTGGCGAATGTCGTACGCGAAGGTAAGGATGCGACCGTGATCGCCTACGGTGCAATGGTCAGTGTTGCGCAAAAGGCTGCTGAACAATGGTCGAAAGAAAAAGGGTTCGAAGCCGAAGTCATCGACTTGCGTACCATCAGCCCTATCGACATCGACACGATTGTCAAGTCGATTCAGAAGACAAATCGTGCTATTGTCGTGCAGGAAGCACAGCGTTCGGCTGGTGCTGCGGCGGAGATTGTCGCACAGATCAACGAGCAAGCCATCTATCACCTGGAGGCTCCTGTGTTGCGTGCGACGCCGCCTGACACCGTCTATCCGTTTGGCATGATCGAAGACGAATGGTTGCCGACGCCGCAATACGTCGTCGATACGCTTAACAAAGTGATGACGCTTTAATTTTTGGAGGTGATCGAATGGCTCTGTTTGAATTCGGCTTGCCCGAGTTAGGTGAAGGTCTGCACGAGGGCCGCATCAGCAAATGGCTGGTCAAACCCGGCGACCAAATTCAGGAGGACGACGCTGTCGCCGAGATCGAAAACGACAAATCGCTTGTTGAACTCCCCTCTCCGGTCAGTGGCAAAGTCGCAGAGATCAAGGTTCCCGAAGGAACGACCTGCGTCGTCGGCGACATCATCCTGACGATTGAGGTCGAAGGAGATGCACCGGCAGCCGCCCCGGCGCAACAACAGTCCGCACCTGAGCCTGCGACTGCGCAAACCCAGCCGGCACCTGTGGCAGCACAGCCAGTGGCAACTGCAACGACAACAGCACAAAGTGCTGCACAGCAGGTGCTTGCAACGCCCGGAGTGCGCCGTTATGCCCGCGAGGCTGGCGTCGATATTCGTGCGGTGCAAGGAACAGGAAACAACGGAAAAGTGACGAAAGAAGACATTGACCGTGCGAAATCCGGTGCGCAACCAGCACCAGTCGAGGCCTCGACAAGTGTGGACGCTGCGCCGACGACGCAAGCTGCCGTATCCGTCACAGGCGATGAAGTCGAAGAACGTGTGCCGTTGCCGATGATCCGACAGGCGATTGCACGTGCGATGGTCAAGAGCAAGTATACGGCTCCACACGTCACCTTGATGGACGAGGTAGACGTGACGGAACTCGTGAAACTGCGCAAGGAAATCAAGCCGATTGCGGAACAGCGCGGCGTCAAGATCACATACTTGCCGTTCATCGTCAAGGCGTTGATTGCAGCTCTGCGGACAAAGCCACAGTTGAATTCGACGTACGACGAGGAAAAGCAGGAGCTCATCCTTAAGCACTACTACCATATTGGCATTGCGACAGACACGGATCGCGGGTTGCTCGTGCCAGTGGTTCGTCACGCCGATAAGAAAAACATGTGGACGATTGCTGAGGAGATCAACGATCTCGCCACGCGTGGACGCGCCGGCAAGTTGACGCCTGCAGAAATGCGCGGAAGTACGATTTCCATCACCAACATCGGTTCTGCCGGCGGCATGTTCTTCACGCCCATTATCAATTATCCGGAAGTGGCAATTCTCGGCGTCGGACGGATTACGGAAAAGCCGGTCATCCGCAATGGAGAATTTGCAGTTGGTCAAATGATGTCACTTTCACTCAGCTTCGACCACCGTGTGATCGACGGTGCACTCGGTCAACAGTTCGTCAACGACATCAAGCGCATGCTGGAAAATCCGCGCTTGTTGCTCCTGGAGGTGTAATCCATGGTAGTGGGAGATATGTTGGAGGAAGTTGAAGTTCTAGTCATCGGCGCTGGCCCTGGCGGTTACGTGGCGGCCATTCGCGCGGCACAACTTGGCAAGTCGGTCACCATCGTCGACAAAGCAGAACTCGGCGGCGTGTGTCTGAACCGCGGTTGTATTCCTTCGAAGGCTCTGATTTCTGCGGCTCATCACTATGAAGCCGCGAAGGAGTCGCCGTTCCCAGGCGTCGAAACGACGGCTGCGCTTGACTTCGCCAAGGTTCAAGCGTGGAAACAAAGCGTCGTCGACAAGATGACCGGTGGCGTCCAACAATTGATGAAGGGCAACCGCATTAACGTCATCTCCGGCGAAGCATTTTTTACAAAGCCGAACGAAGTACGCATTATGCACGAGAACGGCAGCCAGCGCATCCAGTTCCAACAGTGTATTCTGGCGACAGGGTCTCGCCCCATCGAGTTGAAGAACTTGCCGCTAGGCAAGCGCGTGATCGACTCGACTGGTGCGCTCGCGCTCGATCACGTTCCGAACCGCCTCGTCGTCGTCGGCGGTGGATACATCGGTATTGAGCTCGGCCAGACATTTGCGAAGTTTGGCAGCCAGGTAACCATCATTGAGGGTCTGGACAGCATCCTGGCGCTCTTCGACAAGCAAATGGTGCGCTTGGTGGAACGCAACTTGAAGAAGTATAACGTCGAGATCGAAACAAACGCCTTGGCACAATCGGTCGAAGAGACGGATGACGCGGTCAAGCTCACGTACAAGAACAAAGCTGGCGAGGAAACGACGATTGAAGCGGATTACATCCTGGTCACCGTTGGCCGTCGCCCGAATACGGACGATCTGGGTCTTGCCGACGCGGGCATTGAACTCACCGAGAAGGGCCTCGTCAAAGTGGATGCACAATGCCGGACGACGAATCCGAACGTCTATGCCATCGGCGATATCGTGCCGGGTGCTGCCCTCGCCCACAAGGCATCCTATGAAGGCAAAGTGGCCGCAGAAGCGATTGCCGGCAAACCGAGCATCGTGGACTATCGTTGCATTCCGTCTGTCGTCTTCTCCGATCCGGAGATGGCCTCTGTCGGCTTGTCCGAAGAAGAGGCGAAGAAGCAGTACGGCGATATCGCGGTTGGCCGCTTCCCGTATGCAGCCAACGGCCGGGCGACCGCCCTTAATGCGGACGCTGGTTTTATCAAGCTGATTGCCAACAAGGAAAATGGCGTGCTCGTAGGCGCCCAAGTGGTCGGCATCGAAGCGTCCAACTTGATTGCAGAACTTGGCCTCGCCATCGAGATGAGCGCGACGCTCGAAGATATCGCACTCACCATTCATGCGCACCCGACGTTGGGAGAAATGGTGATGGAAGCTGCCGAAGTTGGACTTGGCGAGCCCATTCATATCATTACCCGTTAACAAGCATGAAAAAGCTCAGGCCGAAACGCCTGAGCTTTTTCATGCCCATTATTGTGACGCCGTCATCGCATCTTCGACATATTTCCCGCGCAATAGTTCGACAATCCTTGACCTGTTCCCCAAGTCGTTACACCATGCCAGAAAAGCCCACCTGTCGCAACGCTTCGAATACAACAACAGCCACAGCATTCGACAGATTTAAGCTCCGAGCCGCCGCGTCTGGAAGCATTGGAATGCGGATTACCTGATCTGGATGTGCCGCAAGCACTTCTTTTGGCAGTCCCTTTGTCTCTTTGCCAAACACCAGGAAATCCTCGTGTGTATATGTGACGTCTGTATACCAATGGCCGCCTTGTGTCTCCACGTAGTGAAAACGTGCATGCGGGAACTGCGCCCACAACTCATCCAACGAATCGTGATAGCGGATATCGAGAAGATGCCAGTAGTCGAGTCCTGCCCGCTTTAACTGTCGATCATCGGTCGAGAAGCCAAGCGGCCGTACCAAGTGGAGCGTGCTTCCTGTCACAGCGCAAGTCCTTGCAATATTTCCTGTGTTCGCCGGTATCTCTGGTTCTACGAGAACAATGTGCATAACGGATGTACCCCCAAATTCGAGTCCGCAACCAGTCTATCACGGCCTTGGACGAGGGGCCAATGCGAACTGCGCGAAGGACGTCATTCACCCTTTATCCAAGATCGCGATCTGATCGGGTAAATGGACAAATGCGTAACGCGTGTTGGGGGTATAAGCACGGCTATCGTAGTACAAATACGGCCGATGAAAGCTATCATCCGTATGAGCGTTGACTAGAGGTTCACCTGCTGCATCGAATTCTGTGACAATGGTCGTATGGTGATACGTCCCCGAACCGCTCCAATCGTAAAAAATTAAGTCGCCCATTTTCAATTCGCTCGCCTTGGCGACCACTTGCCCGCCGAGCACAGACGTGACAACGCCAAAGAGCGCGTTCGACGTCGTCCAGCTGTAGCTCCACCGTCCTGTCCGCGGATCGTTTGTATCCATCCACCATCCCTTACTTACATCCGGCTGTCCCCACATGGGTATCCCACCTGCGTGCAAGCACTGCGAGATGAAATTGGTACAGTCGTCCTCCAAACGCGGGTATTGTGGATTGGTGGAGTCCCACCAAACGTCGGCGTAGCGCGTGGCGCGCACCCTATCGTACACATCCTGCCGCCGATTGCGATCCTGAGGCAACCGTGGCAAGACGTAGTTGCCGCGCGTCTCTTTAACGCTGTCAAACGATCTGCCATCCGTGGTCTCCTCCGCTTGTACAAGCCGCCATGTATGACCGAGTTGCTGCCACAATTGGCGGTGCTCGATAGTTCTGCACTCAACCTCGACGACGTTTTGTTTATCTTCATATGTCCAGCACAGTCGTTCGATGGCTCGCGCATGTACGAGATTCGGCTCTTTGCCCTGGACAAGTTCCCGAACTTCAATTTGCGTGTGAACGCGTAGCAATTGTTTGCCTTGTGCTTGATACGCACGGTGCTTTCGTTCCGCCAGATGAACCGAGCGCTTCACCCAAGGCTCGTTCGCAGCTGCACCCTTGAGAGCTGCAAAGGATCCCGCATCGCGGGTCAACCAGACGCGTGATCGCGCGTCGAAGTACTGGCGCAATGCTTCAATACAAGAATCCACGGCGTCTCACACCTCACTCCTTGCTGCTGCATCATATGACAAACGCCGTGCCGCGTTACCTACGGAATGTTCTAAAAACGCAAGTCGGCGGCGGTTTGTGATATACTCGCTCAAGAGTGCGTTTTGCAGTATGAAACAGAGGGGGCGTCCTTTTTGCCGTATCGATCGACTCCACCCACGACCGTTCGCGCCGTCGAAAGGGCGCTCGACATTTTACTCTGTTTCACGAAATCCACTCACGAATTGAGCCTGAGCGAGATTGCACGCGACGTCGGACTGCATAAAAGCACGGCCCATCGGCTGCTTTTATCGCTGCAGCAAAAGGGTTTTGTGCGCCGACAGCCTGGTTCTGACAAGTACATGCTCGGCTGGAGCGCCCTTTGCCTGTCGGCGAATGCGCCGCTTTTTGATAGCTGGACTTCCGTCGCGCTGCCCACTATGGAGGAACTTCGCGATCGCACAGGAGAGACGGTCAGTCTGTATGTGCGTAGCGGGATCGAACGCATCCGCGTGCAGGCTGTAGAAAGCCGTGAACCCATCCGCAATGTTGCGACCGTCGGCGAACGCTATCCGCTGTACATTGGTGCGTCCGGCAAGGTTTTGCTGGCCTGGTCTGATGTCGATCTACTCGACGAAATACTGCGCAGAGAACGGCTGCCGAGCGGCTTTTCGGTAAACGAGTTGCAATTACAGCTGCAACAAGTGCGGGCCGACGGGTATGCAGTGAGCATTCAGGAACGGGATGCAGGAGCGGCAGCGATGGCTGCACCTGTCTTCGGGCCGGATGGCGACTGCATTGCGGCTTTGGCTGTCTCGGGGCCTGTAACTCGTTTGACCGAAGCCAAAATGGAGAATTTGGTATCCCACCTATTGGGCGCCGCGCAGACCTTGTCGAAGGCCATTGCAAACGCCTCGCGTTAGGCAATCGGGGTCCATCGTGTAGTGGAACGTAAATGAGGTGAATGAGATGACGAAACCAACTATCGTCGTAATGGAAGGCGACCAAACCGGACAGGAGCTTCTGGAAGAAGCTCTACGTGTGTTGGCGCCCGAGGTGACAGGCTTCGAACTCGCTCTGTCACGCTTTGATTTAAGCTTGGAGAACCGCCGCAAAACTGGGAACCAGGTTGTGTTTGAAGCTGCGCAAGCCATGCGTGAAACGGGCCTCGGACTCAAGGCCGCAACGATCACGCCTGAAGAAAAAGGCGACGTCGGAAGCCCGAATGCGATTCTCCGCAAGGAAATCAACGGAACCGTAATTGTCCGTACAGGCCGCCGTATTCCCGGTATCGCGCCGCCGGTCGGCGTGTACTCGCCCATTTCGGTCGTTCGCATGGCCGTGGACGATGCCTATGGTGCGAAAGAATGGCGTGAAACTGCGGACAACGGCGACGAGATCGCATTTCGCACAGAGAAGATCTCCCGTTCGGTGTGCCGTGGTGTGGCGAAGTACGCATTTCAACACGCGCGTCGCTTGCACGCCAAGGTATTCGGCGGTCCAAAGTTCACCGTCAGCCCTGTGTATGAAGGCATGCTGAAAGAGGAGATGGACGCGGCGGCGAAGGAGTATCCGGATGTCGCTTACGAACCTCAGCTCATCGATGCGACCTACGCGCTATTGCTCGTCAAGGCAGGTGAACCGCTCGTCATTCCCGCGCTCAATCGCGATGGTGACTGCCTGAGCGACTTGGTGCTACAAATGTTTGGGTCGATTGCCGGCTCGGAATCCATGCTCTTGGCCTTAGACGACGATTTCCGGCCGCAGGTGGTCATGGCAGAAGCGCCACATGGGACGGCGCCAAGCCTTTTTGGCAAAAACATCGCCAACCCGATGGCCATGATCCTCGCTGGTGCGGCGCTACTCGGCTACATCGACGACAAAGATGCACATACCGCCTCGCGAGCCATTTACGAGTCGACGTTAGAAGCCATCGTCGACGGTTGCCGGACGTCCGATCTCGGTGGCAGCGCAAGCACGACGGAGTTCACAGACGAAGTCATCCGCCGCGTTCGCACAAAGCGCGAGGTTTGGAGCACGTTCGGAGACAACGTATAACGCGAACTTGGTGAAAGCCGTCCGACCACTGACGTGGTCTGGCGGCTTTGCCATCGGCAAATCATTCTGCCTTATCCGCCTTGTACCCACCCAACTGTGCAATGCCAGCGCTGCTTTGCTTGCGACCTTCGCAACCATAGGCCATCGCCTGTTCACCCACTGCGCTCTGCGAATAGGCTGGTGACCGAAGGAGATGCGAACCATGCCAAAGTCCCCACGAACGAAATTGCCTGACTGGGTGCAACAACTCATTGACGAATTTACACGTCCACCTTACTTCCTCAGTCCAGGCAACGGAGCCAACCAAAATACCGGAAATCAGCGAAGCCAACCAAGCAACGAACACGAACAATCCTATACGCCACAGCCCGAATCTAGGCACCAGCAGAAAACGCCCGCCAATCCTATGCAGCGGGCAGACCGTGAACGGCGCCATGAACCCGCCCAAACTTCAGGCCTGCGCGCCGGTACGGCTGCCGACTCAGCACGCATACCAAAGGCCGTCCTTACCAAGTATGATTTCGCCTCTGCAAAGCGCGAACAGCTTCAAGGTGTTGAACAAGTGACGACAGAAGACGGTCAACGTTATGCAGTCAAACGGGCGTCCATCCCCCCAGCGCGAGTGCGCTTCATGCATCGCGCGCTCGTATATGCACGCAAGCAGGGTTTCACGCGTTACGCACCGTTTGTGTTGAGCAAACAAAAATCGCCGGTCGTGGTTGACGATGGTCAAGCGTACTACGTCACCAAGTGGATCGACGGGCAACCGGCTCATTTTGCATCTGCGGAACATGTTGCGCAAACAGCCTATACTCTGGCACAGTTTCACGAAGCCACACGCGGCTTTGTCAACGAAAAATACGCGCCTGCCGACGCCTTCGACCTCTTCGGCATGCTACAACGGCGCACACGCGATCTCCGGCATATGCTCATACGCGCCGATGCCAAGCGAGATAAGGATGCCTTCGACGCCCTTCTGCTGTCGCTACGCGACGCACTGCTCAACGATGCGGCACATAGCCTGCATCTGGTCGACGACGCCGAAGCAATTGCCTTTCTTGCCGAAGACAAAGACGAGGCTGGGCTCTGCCACCTGGATGTGATCCCAGGAAACTGCCTGTACACACCAGATCACCACGTCTGCCTAATTGATTTCGATCTCGCGACGTATGCCCCGCGCGCACTGGACATGGCACATTTACTCCGCCGTGGCTTTCAGGCGAGCGATTGGAATGGCGAGCTTGCCTACGCTTGTTTTCTACACTTCGACGCCGTGCGGGCCATTCCGAAAGTGGAATATCGGCTGGTCGAGTCGCTCTTGCGCTTCCCATACCTACCATGGCGACTGGCACACACGCGCTACCGATACTTCGTGAATGAAGCGCAACTTGATGAACTACAGCGGTACGCACTCCAAGAGGAGAAACGCCAGGCCTTCCTCTCTTCACTGGCGGATCAAGTCGAACATCTGGGGGAGCAGGAGGAATGAGCCTTGTTCCAATGCCAGTAAGCCCTGCTGAATGTCGATGGCCGAACCTGCATAGCCGCGCAGGACGCTGCCTTTGCCGACGACGCGATGACAGGGTATGATGACCGCGACCGGATTCGCCCGGTTTGCCTGTCCAATCGCCCGCACGGCAGCGGGCCGTCCAATCCGTTGGGCAATGTCTCCATATGTCGCCGTTTCGCCGTAGGGAATGGCGCACAAGGCTTGCCATACAGCCTCTTGAAACGCTGTACCGCGGGTACGGACCGGAACCGTGAACGAGGACAAATCGCCGCGAAAATACGCCCTTATCTCCTCGATGGCCTGTTCTGCAAGCCTACGAGACGCTCGCGAACCGTTTCGATTGTTCCGGATCCGCTCCACATCCGGCTCCTCCCGTAACCAGGCCGCTTCCACGACAGCGTCATCGTCCGCCACCACGGCAAACGGCCCAAAACAAGTGTCGGTTACTCGCACACTAAGCCCATCCACGCCATTCAAGCCTCCCTCTCCCGCGTCTTCTTCCGCGCCGCCTCAATAGCATCCGCTATCTCACATTGCACCTGTGCATCCGATTCCACGGCGCGCGCATCGAGCAGGAGCCTTACGGCATCTGTGCCGCCGATCTCACCCAACGCCCACGCTGCGCTCGCACGCAATTCCGCCCGTTCCGATTGCAGAAACGGCTCAATGTGTGGTATGGCGTCAACACGTCCCATGTTGCCAAGGGCAATGAGTGCATTGCGCTGCAACGTTCGCACGCCTCGCCAGCCCATTGCCGTCTCCCCATACACGCGCATAAACCGACGATTGGACATTTGAAGGAGTTCGACCAGGTCGGGAAAAGCGAGCTCTGCGTTGGGGTGAAAGGCGGGATCATCCGGCGCTTCGCGCAGCCGGTTCACCGGACACGCCGTCTGACACACGTCACATCCCCACACGCGACGCCCCATTTTTTTGCGAAATGGGCGGGGAATCATACCCTTCATCTGCGTGATGTACGACAGGCAACGCGTCGCATCCAGTTGGCCAGGCCCCACGATGGCCCCTGTCGGACATGCGGTCATGCACAATTCGCAGGTTCCGCAATGACGGCCAACGGCGGGCGGATGTGCGCTCGCATCGGCGATTTCGATGTCGAGTAACAAAGCGCCTAAAAACACGTATGATCCGTAGCGTTCGCTGTACAACATGCCGTTCTTCCCAACCCAACCAACACCGCTGCGCTCTGCCACCCGTCTGTCGACGAGCGGCGAAGTATCCACCGCGATGCGCCCGGCGACAGGCCTTCCTAAGCGCTCTGCAATTGCCGTCTGCAGCCGCGTCAGGCGATCCCGCAAGACTTCGTGATAGTCCTGACCATACGTGTAGCCAGAGGCTTGACCACGCAATTCGCCGCGCGGATGTGACCTAGCCACCGTTTGCCCCTCTGGCGTCATGTAGGGTAACGCGGCGACGACAATCGACTTGGCCTCCGGAAACCATAGAGATGGTTGTGTTCGCGCGGCGAGATCGCCAGCTTCAAAACCTGTTCGCCCCCGCTCTTCATACGCGAGAAGCGGTGCAATCAGCTCGGGAAACGGTTGTGCATCCGTGACGCCAATCTCCGGGAGATGAAGCGCAGCAGCCATATCCGCAATATCCTGCCTTGTGAGTTGAACAGAGGAGGTCATCGCGGAATCGCCTGCCGCGCGAGTTCGTCACAGCGTTCGTTCCATTGTACACCGGCGTGCCCCTTGACTTTTTGAAAGCGCACCTTGTGTGGTTTCATGGCGGCGAGCAACTCTTCCCACAGGTCCTTGTTTTGAACGGGATCGCCCTTACTGTTGCGCCATCCGTTTTTCTGCCAGTTCACATACCACTTCTGCTGAAAGCAGTTGACGACATAGGCCGAATCTGAGTGAATCACCACGTCGCATGGACGTTTTAAAGCCCGCAATCCTTCGATCACGGCGCGAATTTCCATGCGCTGATTCGTCGTCTCGCGCTCGCCTCCGGACAATTCCTTAACGTTATCGTTCCATTGCAAGATTGCTGCCCAGCCACCCGGCCCCGGATTCCGGGAGCAAGCGCCATCTGTATAGACAATGACCGGTTCGCGGTTTTCCATAGGCGTTATCCTCCCTGCCACCAACAAGGGGGCATTCAATCCAGAACAGAATATACCGGGTCAGCTGGACGGTCAAACATCAAGTCAGCAATTTCCAAAGGACAGCCGCGCTGACGACCAACGATAAAATGCCCAGTGTACCGGCGGATACCTGTGCAGTCGCACCGGCGCGACTACCGACCCAACGTGTGAAGGACATCGTGTATGCGAAAATCATCACGGGGATGACCATGGCAAACAGGAATTTAAACACGCTGCATCCTCCTTCGGCCGCGCTGGCCCCCGTGCAGACGACCGCCTCCGCGCATCGATCTCACCATGGCACCAATCGATAACACCGCAATCGGGATCGCAAACACGACAATCCATCCCCAACGAAGCAAGTAGGTGCCGTCGAAATTGATGACCTGAATCCAGTTTTCAGGCCACATGCCTAGGGAGAACGACAATAGGACAAGTGCGGGTACCGCCGGCCGATACGTGGGCCAACCGAACGCCTTGCCAAGCAAGTATGAGCACCCCCACAAGGTGACGGCCATGCGCACAGTTGCAGCGGTGACCCACAAGAAGATGAAGATACTCTCCAGCCTTTGAAAAAAGGGCCCAAGGTGAATCATGCGCGCCAACCTGTATAAGGCAAACGACGTCTTTCCCGTTTCCGCGGCCGGAAAAACCATGTGATAGGTCAGCATGAGCCCGACAAGCAACAATGTCGAGACCACAATGCTGACAAAGCCAATGCGCCGCATTTTCGATGTATCGTGAACGTGTGGATAGATAATGGTCAACAACAACACGTTGGCGAAAATCGAACTGTATTGAAGAGAGCCTCGCAAAACCTGTTCTGGCCCCGTCCCCCAGAGCGGCAAAAGCATGTAAGGACGCCACCAGTTGACGGTCATCAGGCAGACGGCAACGAGCCCAACTAAAAGTATCGGCAAAAAGATGAACGCGGTTCGACAAATGCCCTCAATACCACCATACACGATGTATCCCACCGCAAACATGAATACCGCGCCGACAATCAGAATGGGGGTCGAAGGCAACACCGTGCTGACCACGTTTTCGGTGAACTCGCGCATGACCGCGGCCGTCGAACACAGGAAATACAGCGAGAATACAAGCGCGATAAGGATGGCGCCAAACCTTCCAAACACTTCTTTCGAAACCTCAACAATGTCCAGGTTTTTGAAGTACCTGCGCAACAACTGTTCGACCAAGAAAAATAAAATAAGCGTCAACACGCCTGAAAAAACAGGCTCCATCCAAGCCGCCTCATACCCACTTAAACTGATGTACCGTGGATAGGTAAGAAACGCATTGGTGCTGACGAAGATGATGAGCATCGCCGTCATCTCGGAGCCCGGTACCTTGGCGTTGCGCCGCGCCGACTGGCTCATGTTTCTCCCCCCTCTTTCCCGGTTGACTTGCGCGTGGGCGCGCTCCATGGCCTGGACATGGGTTTTTGGCGCCAGCTTCGCAGTGGATACAAAAAGGATGGACGCTTATTCATCGACCAGAGTGGTCCGCGCAACAAAACGTCGCGCGATGCGCCGCTAGATGGCGCGATGGGCGATAAAATTGGGACCCCGAACGATTTGAGCATCGTCAGACGCACGACATACACGACAAACAAAATCGCGATGCCATAAAATCCAAGTACGGCGCCGGCAATCAAAAAAGCAAAACGCATAATCCGAATGCCCATACTCAATTCGTAATTGGGCACTGTGAACGAAGCGAGTGCAGTCGTCGCCACGACGATGACCAACAGAGGGCTTACGATACCCGCCTGCACGGCCGACTGGCCAATGATCAACGCACCGACAATGCCTATCGTCGGACCGATCACCGTAGGAATGCGAATGCCTGCTTCCCGAATCAGCTCGATTGCAAATTCCATGAGCAGAACTTCCACCACGACCGGAAACGGCACTTGTTCGCGACTACCAGCAATCGCGAGCATCAGATCCGTTGGCAGCATCTCTGCATGATAATTGGTGACTGCCACATACAGACCTGGTAGCAACAAGGCCGTCAACAACGCGATCCACCGAATGAGTCGCATAAACGTGCCAGGCAAAAAGCGAATGTTGGAATCCTCCGAGCTATGCACCAAGGACCAGAGAACCACCGGGACAATCAGACAATACGTGCTATTACCTACAAACAGGGCCACGTAGCCTTCAGCCAGAGAAGCCGCGACGCGATCCGGTCGTTCCGTCGCCATGACCTGCGGGATCAGCATGCTCGGCCGATCTTCGATAAATTGCTCCAACATGCCGCTATCGAGGACAAAATCGACGTCGATCTGCGATATGCGCCGACGCACCTCACGTACCAGCTTCGGGTTTGTCACGCCATGAATGTACATGATGGCGACGTCGGTCCGCGCCAGATTGCCAACGCTGTGAATTTCGGTGACCAAATGCTCCGTGCGCAGGCGGGCACGAACCAGCCCGGTGTTCGCGCGAAAGTTTTCTGTAAACGCATCCTGCGAACCACGAACGACATTTTCCGTCTGTGGCGTCGATACGGATCGATGTTCCCAGCCCTTGGTCTCAATGACGAGTGCGCCATTGCAGCGATCCAGAAACAGTACTGTCGATCCTGTCAGGATATTGGCCACTGCCTCTGACCACTTGTTCACGATTTGCGATTGATTGCCGGGAAGCAGCTTCTCGACGACATACTCCAGTGTTCGCCGCGGATTTTCCTCGCTCACGTGCGTCAAAATCATCAATGGCTCAAGAATGGCCGAGTTAATGACGTTCTTATCGGATAGCCCATCAACAAACACTGCCATACCGCGCCATGGCGCCTTGGTGTCAACGCCGACGCGAAACTCCCGGATCACGATATCTTTGTTCTGTGGCAGGTGAAAAAAGCGTTCCAAGCGCCGCTTCATCTCATCGATGTCACATTCGATCTCGTCATCCTGGCCCACATGAGCCTTTTCCACGGCTTCTTCATACTCTTTTGTCGCTCTCCGCAGAAACGTGCGCATCGAGACAGGCTTCTTTGATGTATCTGTCTTGTTTTCCGCAGTGGTGAAATTGACCGTCTCCGGCTGCGGCGTCTCTCCGTAGGTGTCAGCTGGTTCTGACGGATCATCGTCGGCGAGTGAAAACTGGTCGTCGAGCATCGAATCGTCGACCGTCAACAGGCGTTTAAGTGCCCCTGTAAAGCTCATATCCACCGACGCACCCTCCCATCGTCTCGCAAACCATCTGTTTCATGTCTCGTAGGGTGCGACAGGTGACGAAAAGTTATCCCGCCGCCACCACGGCGCCGGGACAAATTTTACTCTTATGATGCAAAGATAGGGATTTATTGGTTTCCGGGCATTACAGCTTGTGGGGAAATCGTCAATTGGAGAGCTAGCTTTTTTGTGGCTTCCGAGTAATTCAACATCCGAATGCCGAACGGACGCTGCGGCCGCTTCGAGAAATCGATCTCGACATCGTCCTGACCCGCGTTCATCTCCACCCAATTTGGCGTGTGCGCTCGCTCCAGAACCGAAAACAAAATGCTGTTCGGGATTGGAAAAAAGGACATCGAAGCACTGTCGACGTGAAGGACAAGATTACCCGCTGTCACCTTTGGTGTGAGCACGAGGTGAAAGGGCACGATTTTGCCCAACAAACGAATGCCAAAGTCGCAATTCCAATCGTGATCGAACTGGACATTTGCCGAGCCGAGAATCTTGCCCACTTCTTCATCGTGAGCGATAGCATATGACAGATATGCGTTAATGGCCTCCTGACCAATCTGGACTTCGACCGCTGGCTGTTGACTGGCAACCAAAGGAGGGGCCCCACCCGTCGACTGGTTCTTGGTCGGGAATGTATTCCAAACGATAAGAGCAGCTACGACGATGAGCAGGTTGATCGACAACAATATAATAAACGCCCGCTTCCAGGCCATCTCGAAGACGCCTCCTCCAACCCTTTGCTCAGGGCGCTGCCTTGCGCCGCTTGTTTCCCGCTGCGAGCCGCACTTGCGCACGGACGTAGTGACACAGGTCGGAAACTGGGCAGATATCGCACTTGGGTTTGCGCGCGACGCAAATTTGCCGACCGTGGTGGATGAACAAGTGATGGGCTTGCGTCCACAATTCGCGCGGCAATTTGCGGCACGCCTGTTCCTCGGTTTTTAATGGATCGTCGCTCTTCACAATGCCGATGCGGTTCGTCACGCGCTGAACATGTGTGTCGACGGCAAACGCAGGAATGCCAAACGCGTTGGATAGTACGACGTTTGCCGTCTTTCTGCCCACGCCGGGCAACTCAACCAGCTGCTCGCGGTTTTTCGGCACTTCACCACCGTATTTCTCAAGCAGGATGCGCGCCGTTGCAACGATGTTCTGAGCCTTTGTGCGAAACAGCCCCACCTCGCGAATATCTTCTGCCATTTGCTCAGGTGTCGCGGTAGCAAAGGCCCTGGGCCCTTGGTACTTTTGAAACAATCGCGCCGTCACCATGTTGACGCGAGCATCTGTACACTGTGCGGACAGCATGGTCGCAATGAGCAGCTCAAATGGGGTTGTGAAGTTGAGTGCACATTTGGCATCTGGATAACGTTGTGCCAAACGCGCAACCACCTCCGCCGTCTCTCGCTTAGTCAACAAGGCCATCGTCTCATCCCCTCTTGGCGGCGGACACACGGACGTAACGCCGCAACTTCGCCCGCTCGATCCGCCCTTCGTCCGCGATGCGGGCAATCAGGACTTCCCGCACCAATGGTGGTTGATACGTGATGTCGCGGGCGGCGCGAAACGGCTGGAAAACAGGTGCAAGCCAAAGATACTCACAGGTGATGACGCGATAGGTCCGATCCGGTTCCAGTTCTCTGCCTTGGTGCAGAATGCGACGTACGTGCTGACGCTCACCATCATCCACCAACTCAACGACCGCCCCTGCGATCACAAGATAACCAATCTTCCCGCCCCGAAAGCCGAAGCCGATACCCAAGCGGCCGTACGTTTCAGGCTGAATGCCTTGTTCGATGGCAGCCTCTAACTCGCGCCCCGTCAGGCTTACAACAATTGGGCGAGTTGGCGTTGGGCAGGCAGCGAGCAAATTCTCCAATGTCAAAGTACCCGGCAAAAGGCTGGCGTTTAACGCACCCGTCATCATCACGGCGAGATCGCCTTGAAATTCGTCAAACAACACGTCGACCAGCAGATTTGCGAAAGTCGATTCGTCGTGATAGACGATGGGCAGCCCTTCCGCAAGCGAGGCGACTGGACGCCCGAGGACCGCTTGTATATGCTCCTCGTACCTGCGGTAGACCTGCTCCATGGCCATGTCAAACGGCGTTTCGTGCAACACCGGAACAGGCTTCGAGACGACTTGCTGGACACTTCGACCGTCCCAATCGATGACGGTATGGCCAAATGCAGTTGCATGCTTGCCAGGTTGGAAAATGGCTGTCTTCTCGACGTATTCTGCCCTTGGCATCGACTCGTGCGAATGCCCGCCGAGAATTACATCAATGCCTGGCACCATCGCGGCCAGCCGACGGTCATCCCGCAATCCAAGGTGGGACAGGCAAACGACGATATGGGCACCTGCGGAGCGCAGATTTTTCACCGCAGTGCGGGCACACGCGAACGGATCGAGCGGCTGTACATGAAGCATCTCGTAGGGAAGATCGTAATTCGGCGTCAATCCGAATGCGCCGACGCGAACGCCATTTACGTCAAACACGCGCGTATCGATAAAAAAGGGAAATGGTTCGCCGTTCGGCTGGCGCAGGTTGGTCCCAAATACAGAAGTGTTCGCTCTCGCCACCAAACCAGGCCAGTCTTGAACCGGAATGGTCAGCCCTTCGTTATTGCCGAACACCCAGCCGTTCACACCAAGTGCAGCCATCATCTCAGCGTTGAGTGTGCCCATGGTGGCTTCGGTTTCCGGGCGGACCCGATCAAGCACGTCCCCAATGTCGAACGTGAGCACCGGCTCGCCAAGATCCTCGAGGCGCGATCGCAATGCCCTTAGTTGCTGTCCCAGACGCATGTAACTCTCCAGACGACTGTGAACGTCATTCATGTGCAAAAGATGGATGCGCACGCCTTCACCTCATCATCCATGGCTGACCTGTGCTCGGCTCGCCTCAATCCACAGCTTACAAAGTGGCGTGAATGTGCT
Source organism: Alicyclobacillus hesperidum subsp. aegles (assembly GCF_027923525.1). Classification (NCBI taxonomy): domain Bacteria; kingdom Bacillati; phylum Bacillota; class Bacilli; order Caryophanales; family Alicyclobacillaceae; genus Alicyclobacillus; species Alicyclobacillus hesperidum. The sequence goes on from NZ_BSBJ01000008.1 coordinate 135,111, forward strand.
CTCGACCCATTCCACCAGCTGAGTCCCCGAATGGGTGATGGCAAGTTCTTTGTCCAGGCGCCGGCCAATCAACAATTCCGCCTTTTTTACCTGTACAAGCCTATCGCCAAACGCCGCAATCTCGCGATCCGCAACTTGTGCCGCGGGAATGGACGAAGGCTGTGTATGATCCGGTATGTAGACAAAATCATCTGGTACAATTCGTTGAATCTCACTCGCTTGCGCCTGCAAATAGTGCCCAAACGCCACCTTGTCCTTGGCTTCGTAAATGTAGCCGAACGCCGCGAAGACATGTGTCGGCCAAATACCAATTTGGAAGTGTGGATGTTGCTTATAGCCGCGGCTGTTCGCACTGAACGCGACCCACGTATCACTTGGCGGGTTTACCGTGCGGCGCGCGTGCTTGGCGACATGGGCATACATCGGAGATTGCAGCCGCTCAGACAAAAATGGCACGAAGTGTTCACCGAGTACCGCAAGTTTTGGCTGGATGCGCGCCCGAATCGCTGTCATACGCGGTTCTAGACCTGGAATGGAAAACACATCAAAATCCGCTTCGTCAAAACCGTTGAACAATCGCGGCACCTCACTTTATCAGCTGCGTGTAGCGTGCATCTACCTTACTCCCTAGACTAGACAAGACCATAGAGTCAGGCAAGATCGGCACGCGCCTTGGTCGCTAATTTGCGCTCTATGCGCTCCAGCCTGTGGAGCAAAGCCGTTTCTTCCCGAGATGCTCGTTGCACTCGCTCTAACGCCAATGAAGTCGCCTGTCTTGCCGCATGCAATTCGATGGCACGATGCTCGTAGTACTTGGCGAGCTCAACGAGCGGTTCTGGTTGCTGGGGATAGCTCTCCGCCATCTCCCACCAGAGACGAACCGCTTCGTCCCACAGCCCACGCCGCTTGAGAAAGAGGCTGAACAACCAAAACGCGCGCCAATCGGCATCGTCGGCGGCCGCTGCCCGCCGATAGGCGTTTGCAGCCGCTTCCCAGTCGTGCCAAGCGTCAAACCAAGTCGCTATCGCCAGATTGGGCCTTGCCTCCACATACACCGCACGCCCCGACAAGGCTTCGGCGATCGCGATGAGCACGCCTACAAGTGAACAGACATCGTGTAAGTTGTGCCGAAACACATCCTCCATCACCGAAAACGGCGCTCCCCCGACAAACTCAAAGTAGCGCGCTGGTGCCTCACGCCCTGGCAAATCATCCATTCGCGTTACCCCAAGCAGACGCTCGACCTCCGCCAGCGATACGCGACCGAGAACGTCTTTCCAAAGGCGTCTACTCGGATGTAGAAGATCCAGTTGCGCGCGGTCAATGCGTGGCATTTGGTGAAGGACCCGGCGATTTTGCAAAAGCGGCCAGTCGAACGATTTGCCGTTAAAGGTTACGACCACTGTTTGTGTGTCGCCGAGCGGTCCCGCTTCCATCGCCGCAAGCACCGCACCCTCAGCCCCGTAATCATCGACAAAGTATTGATCGACGCAAAATTCATCGTCTATGAAATAGCCGACACTGTGCAAAAACGGAAGTGTACCGCTGCCAAGTCCCAACCCGTTCGTCTCCGTGTCATAAAAGCACAGGTTGGCAATGGCGATGGGTGCCTTCGCCAACTTGGCCATGGGGGCAAGTTCGAGATCGAACACATCGAGGAATGGACGCTCCCCATGCTTCGTAAACACGTCAAACGATGTCGTACGGCACCAACAGCGTCCAGCGTCCGTCGTGATCTGACGAAAACCAGCCTCCAATAACTCCTCATCGCGCGGTGTACATACACTGGGTTGACGATGATCGCCAGACACGGGCGGATTGTCGTCAGCCGTCACCGGTCCACCTGTCACCCCACGGACGCTTTGTTCCAATGCGCGCAGCTTATCGAGCAGGCTTCGCGCCATCGATTAAACCTCCTGTAGCAGCCGGCCATCAAGGCAACGCACTACCAACTTTTCGACCATTTGTTTCAGTTGCTCTTCCTCGGTTCCCGGCCCGACGCAGCCCGGACACCCCCACTCACAACGACAACCACGAACCATGTCGAGTGCAGACTGCAAGATCAGATCACGATCCCGAAACGCCCGATCACAAATGCCAATGCCTCCCGGATAGGCGTCGTACACGTAGACCGTCGGCTGGATGTAAAGCGGATCGCGCACTTGGACAGCCGCATGAAGATCCGACACGGAACACATGCAATGGAGCGCAACCGCGTGTTTAAGCAGATGGCCGAAGCCTTTAAGAGCCGACTCCCACGCGTCAGGTCCGACCGCGAGCAAGTCTTGGTCGAATGTGCACCAGTAACCTGTCGTATGCAATTCGGCCTCTGGCAGATGAATTCGCCCCCAGCCGAGGTTCTCGTGCGTATCGAACTTGATTTTTTTAAACAACGTTGGCGTCGCATTGACGGCAACCTCGCCTGTGCGGTGTATGACGCCCGCCCCTTCGGCATGTTGCAACTCATCAAGCACCTGCAGCCGGACGGCGAGTTCAGCGTCCGTATAGTAGTCGCAATCGACAGCCCGCACATACGCTTTGCCATTGTCGAGATCGAGCTTTTCTACCTGATAGGACTTCGCCTGATGCAAATAGATAGCCTCTTCGTGCAACGTCGTGAGAGCACCAAAGCGATCTGTTTCGCCGATGACAATCGGCCTTGCCACGTCCGTTTGATCAATGATGACGACATTCTCCTGCGCCGCACTGCGCAAGGATATGCCATGCGACGGCAACGCATCGGCCATCCAGTGATAGCGGTTGTCGCTACCCTTGTGCAGCACGCGTGCATCGGCCAGATATTCGAGCAATTCAGCAGTTGTTTCGACAGCAAACGACTCGTCAGCGGCGAACGGTAACTCGTAGGCCGAGCACTTCAAGTGATCCATAAGAATCAACAAGTTATCCGGGTAAATGCGAGCTGCTTCTGGCGATCCCGCCAACAAGGCTTCCGGATGGCGCACTAAGTATTGGTCAAGTGCCGAAGCATTTGCCACAAACAGCGCAAGCGATACGCCCTTTCGGCGCCCGGCGCGGCCGCTCTGCTGACGAATGGAAGCGATGGAGCCTGGATAGCCAACTGTGATGGCCGCTTGTAAGGAGCCGATATCCACGCCGAGTTCTAAAGCGTTCGTACTGACGACACCGAGAATATCACCGTTGCGAAGCCCTCGTTCGATCGCGCGGCGCTCATTCGGGAGATAACCTCCACGATAACCGACGATCCGCGAGCGCAGCCGCTCACGCGCATCTGCTTTCAAATAGGAAGCTAGTACCTCAACCTGTGTGCGCGTTTTGACAAATGCTATGGTTGAGACCTCAGAGTCCAATAATCTCCGTGCCAGGCGTCTGGCCGTTTGCAACGACGAGGCCCGAAGACCTAACTGCGGGTGGACAATGGGTGGATTGTAAACCACGGTGTGCCGTTCGCCCTCAGGGCTTCCGGACTCATCGATGACCGTCGTCTCCCGGCCACACAGACGCGCCGTCAATTCGCCTGGGTTGGCAATTGTAGCAGAACTAAAGATGAACTGTGGGTGCGAGCCGTAAAATGCGCAAAGCCGCTGTAGCCGCCGTAACACATTTGCCACATGGCTACCGAAGACACCGCGATAGATATGGGCTTCGTCAATGACGACATAACGTAGATTCTCAAACAGGCGAAGCCACTTTGTATGGTGCGGTAGAATTGCGGCATGCAGCATGTCAGGATTCGTGACCACGATGTGCCCCGCTTCGCGAATTCTTTGTCGCGCATGTACAGGCGTATCGCCATCGTATGTGAACGACTGTACTTGCGTTCGCAAGCGTCCAATCCACTCGTTGAGCTCTGCCACTTGGTCCTGTGCCAGGGCTTTGGTCGGAAATATGTACAAGGCCCGAGCACTCGGGTCGCGACAGATGGTATCGAGTACAGGCATGTTGTAACAAAGGGTCTTGCCGCTAGCCGTCGGTGTGGCGACAACAATATCGCGACCCGCCGCAAGCGCATCCCAGCACTCCGCCTGATGGCTGTACAATCGCTCAATACCACGCGCAATCAGAGCTTGTTTGACATCCTCATGAAGTGCCTTAGGAATCTCGCGAAATCGACCGAGTCGCGCTGGCGCAACATCCCATGCGGCTACCTGTGCCGCAAACGCCTCATCTCGCCGCCACTCTTCCAATACTTGCTCCAAAATCATTCATACCATCCGCTTTCACTCGTACCTTGTGTAAAGTTGCCTACGAAAAACACCTTTAATGTGTCACCTATTCAGTCACGATTTAAAAAATCAATCATAGCATGTAATAAAGCCCTCGATAGAGAGGGTATGAATCTTGTACAGCATGGCAATAAGGTATAGTACCGAGTAGAGGGAGGAATCACCTTGCAAACGGTTGAGAAATGGGCGACACGCTCAGATGCGTGGACTCCCGACGATGATACTCGTTTGGCCGAACTCGTTCTGCAACATATCCGCTCAGGTAGCACGCAACTCAAAGCTTTCGAAGAAGCGGCAACACTGCTCGGGAGAACGGCAGCAGCCTGCGGTTACCGCTGGAATGGCGTGATCCGAAAACATTATCAAAGCGAGATCGAAGCGGCCAAACAAGAACGAAAAACACAGCAGACAAAGGCCGATATAACTACACCCGGCAAATCACTGCAGTCAGAGACGAGCGCATCTATGCTCGAGGTGATCACGTTCCTGCAGACGTTCGACGAGCAATATCAGAAACTTAAGGCGTACGTGAGCCAAATCGAGCAGGAAAAGCAACTTCTTGCGGAGCGTGTGGAAACCCTCGAAGCCCAATTGCAAACGCAGGGCAAGGCGTTTGATCAACCATTCTCGCCCGAACAGCTCGAAGAAGATTCGCGAACACTTTTCGCCATCATGGAGCGGGCTCGCAAGCTATTAGGTGACAACCGTCCGGCTGGAACTTGAGTATCATCTACAAAGTTTGGCCCGCAGCGCGGCAGCGAGTGCGGGCCGAAACGGTCCACTGCGCTTTTCCGCCATCGCGAACAACCGTTCAGCTGCCGCCATAGCTTCGTCCCGCCAACTCTGTGGATAGAAGTGACTACGCCGCGTAAACTCGTCCATATCCACCAGTGAAACGAGATGATTCTCTACGCGCACGTCCAAATCGAGATCGATAAATACCACGTCGGACCCGAAGATTGCCGGCGTAATCACGTTGGCATAGTAATCGGTAACTTCCGGTTTGAGAAGTACAAAAACTTGGTAAAACACGCCGGGCCAAAATAGCGCGGCAACGGGGTAATCCGAACTCCACGTCGTGCCATCGCGTTCCCGTACGGTTGCACCAGCCGGAATGAAGTAGCAGCCCGGGATGTTTACCGCTTCGACGCGTTGCCATACGCGATGGAGTTGACCATCATAACGCAAACTGATGAAGCGCACTTAACCATCCCCTCCCGCACCACCGTCAACTTTCTCGCTCCGCTCCGACTCATGTGGTAGGAAATCGACGAATAGGCGCGTACGCAAAAGGCCTTTCGCTCCAATTAAAACGATGGGGCCAATGAATAGTCCGATCACGCCCAACACCTTCAAACCCACATACAATCCGAATAGCGTCGTCAAGGTGTCCAAGCCAACGCTTTCCGCGAGAATCTTCGGCTCGATAGCATGCCTAATGAGAGAGATGACGACTTGTAATGCGAGCACCTTCACCGCCGTCGCCGTATCGCCCATGACCAGCGCCCCAACAGCCCATGGCACCGTGAGCAACGCCGATCCGACAATGGGAACCAAACCGGTCAACCCAAATAAAATGCCGAGCAGGACAGCATACGGAAAACGCAAGATGTACATGCCGATGACCCCAAGAAACGCAGATAGACACATGAGGATGAACTGTACGCGGATGGTACCAAGAAACGCGCGTTCCATGTCCGTAAAAACGACGTTGACTTTTGGGGCCCAACCGGGCGGAAGTAAGCGGTAGAAAGATGCAAGCATGCGTTCACGCCGTAGCAAGATAAAAAACGCGGTGACGACAGAAATCACAAAGATAAACAACGTGTCAGGTAAATGCGTAACAATGGAGATGAGCGATGTGACGAACTTATGGACGCTACCTTCCAGTCCGTGCACGAACTGCGTAACCGCAGATTGCACCGCACTACTTACCTGCGGCGGCAATTGGCCGTAGAGAGGTTGCGTACCATCAAGACGCTGTTCCAACTGAAACAATTCCGCTTTTAAGAACCATTGACTATGCGTTAAAAACGATGTGGCTTCGCGCAGCGTGCCGATGATGATACCGACGGAAATCGCCAGCGCAACCACAACCGCAACGGTCATGACGCTGAGTACCGACGTCAGCCGTCGCATACCCCGACGCTCACACAATCGCACGACGGGGATGAGCAGGATGGCAAAAATCCAGCCAATCACAAACGGCAAAATGTACTGCATGAGGTACGCCAGCGTCAGTGCGATGGCCGCGATAAACGCGAGCATGATGCAGACTTCAAGGGCGCGCCACAAATAGCGGCGCAGTTGCACTTCGCGTCCCATCCCTTGCAAGCAAAGCGCTCCTTTATTCGGCGGCTGTGGGTTTGATAAACCGGCGACGCAACATAAAGCCAACGCCAGCAAGTAGTATGCCAATCACGTAGCTCAAGGCTGAGAGCCATCCATGATGCCCTACGGCCATGAGCGTCGCACCAGCGGCTAACAAGGCCATCGTGAACAATGCAATACCAAAAAACATCAGACGCACGGGAACAGACATGACGTTCCCCCCAATTGTGTTATAGAGACCAACAAGTCATTTGATGTTTTCATCATACCATAAGACCTCGCGCGTGCAGAGAAGGAAGGGAATCACCAAGCTCATGTTTGGGGTGCCTTATTGAAGAGGAGTCAGAATGATACCAATGATGAGCGAACGATTCGCGCTGCGCTCATCTCGCTCGCGATGGACCCGTTGTTCAGGCCACAGACGCGTCTAGCCCTGCGGCCCGTCGTCTACCATTACGCGGGGACATGCAGATGCAGGTACGGCATGATGCGATCCCACGCGTCTTCCCGGCGATCTACCACCACAACATTGTTTGCCCCACAACGACGGTACATCTGCGCGCGCGACTCATCCTTACAAATGACAATCACCTGTGGCACGCCCGCCTCGCGCAAGGTCTGAATCAGCAGTGCCGACCGAATGGCATCGTTCATGTCACGGACGATCGCGATGTCCAACTGCGCACTTTGTACAGCCGCTTTTACAGTCGCTTTATGAGCTGGAACTAACATGGTGCGGTTGGGGTACCAAGCTCGCACCTTATGATGAACGTCTTCAAAGCAAGTGAGTACTCGCACGTCGATGCCTGCGCCAAGAGCGCGTTCGATCAACAGTCGATCCTCTTCCGAGCAAGCAGCCACCAGCATTTTTTGTATCACGTAAATCAACCTTTCAGAAGCACGTTGTTGATAGCGCTTTCATCAACAGTATAACATGAAACGGCGGCGAACAGAACCTCAGAACGCCGATTTGGGCGTCCGTTTTTTCAGCTGAATCGCACGCAACAGTTCCTCGCCATATGCATACACGACTTCACGTGCCAAGTCAGGACGTTCCATTTGCACCGCATCATAAATGGAGCGACACGTGCGTAGACCGAGATCGAGCTTCGGGTTAAGCACGCGCAAGCTGCTGCGCAAGGCCTCTTGCAAGACGCGAAACGCATTTTCGAGCACACGGTTGGCGGCACACTCGGCCAGTACAGAATAAAAGTGCAGTTCACTGGCGATGCGGTGCTCACTGTGCCGCCCCGAGGACTCAAGTTCAAATAAAGCGCGAGCGAGCGCCGAATAGTCCGATCCGCCTCGTCGCTTCGCTGCAGCGTGCGCAATGCCGGCGAGCACGGCAGTCTGCAATTCGACCAGATCGCGCACCTCGTCCAAGCCGAGAAGGATTGCAGCATCGAGAGGCTGCATCCACATCTCGACCGATGCCGTACGCACATACGTGCCATTGCCGTGTCGAAATTCAACCAGTCCCTGCCCGCGCAGCGCCCCAAGCGCCTCGCGAACTGTGGCGCGACTACAGCCGAACTGCGCTGCCAATGCCTGCAACGTGGGCAGCTTTTCCCCAGGTTGAAACAAGCCTTGCTCGATCATCCGACGCATATCGTCGGCAATCTGCATATACAGCTTCTTTGGGGTTCTGCCGTCCACGCTGCCACCTCCCTACACTTGCCCTGGCCATTGCGCAGCCCGAAAACTGCGTGCGCCGTCAGCGCACGACGATGTTGACCAACCGCCCTGGCACGTAAATCTGCTTGACGATCTCTTTGCCTTCGACCCACTCAGCCAGTTCCGGCAAGGTCTTTGCCTGCTCGATGGCGTCTTCTTGACCAATATCGGCAGCCACGGTCAAGCGCGCCCGAACGCGCCCGTTCACTTGCACGGCAATCTCAACTTCGTCATCCTTGAGCCACGCTTCGTCATACGTCGGCCAAGTTGCGTCAAAGACGGACGAGCTGTGACCTAATAGCGACCACATCTCCTCGCCCAGGTGTGGCGCAAACGGCGCGATGGCGACCGTCAAAGTTTCCAGCGACGCCCGGTCAATGCCGTCTTTCGCTTCACTGCTCAGAGCATTGACGTACTCCATAAACGCGCTAACTGCTGTGTTAAAGCGAAAACCTTCCATGCGCTCAGTCAACGAGGCGACGAAGCGATGACGCAACTTCGTGAGTGCCGGGCGTTCGCGAGATGGGTTCGCGGCATGGGCGGTGACCAGCTTGTATGTGCGGCTGAGGAAACGGGCGACCCCCTCCAAGCCGTTGGTGCTCCACTCCGCTTCGTCTTCCGGAGGGCCGACAAACATCTCATACATGCGCAACGCGTCGACACCGTAGGCTGCGATGATGTCATCGGGGTTGACGACGTTCCCCTTCGATTTGCTCATCTTCGCCCCGTTCAGTGTGATCATGCCTTGCGTGAAAAGGCGTTGGAACGGCTCATCGAACTGAATAAGTCCGAGATCGTAGATGAACTTGACGTAAAAACGCGAATACAAAAGGTGCAACACCGCGTGCTCGACACCGCCGATGTACATGTCGACGGGCAGCCAATAATCGATGGCCTCCTTCGAGAAAGGTGCCTTGTCGTTATGTGGATCGGCATACCGCAAAAAGTACCAGCAAGAACCAGCCCACTGCGGCATGGTGTCGGTTTCGCGCTCAGCCGGACCGCCACACTTCGGGCAGGTCGTATGAACAAATGACGGAATGGCCGCAAGCGGCGATTCACCGGTGCCCGTCGGCTCGTAGCGCTCCACGTCAGGCAAGGTAACCGGCAACTGATCTTCCGGCACCGCAACCGCACCACACTTTGGGCAATGTACAATCGGGATGGGCTCGCCCCAATACCGCTGACGGGCAAACACCCAGTCGCGCAGACGATAGGTGACGGCCGCTTCCGCATGCCCCGTTTGCGCAAGCAAATCGATGGCCGCCTTTTTTGCCTCGGCCACTGTTTGGCCGTCGAGTGGGCCGGAGTTACACATGACGCCATCGCCCGTGTACAGTTCTTCCGCCTCGCCTGCTAAAGGCTTCACGACCGGAATGATGTCAAGTTGAAACTGCTTCGCGAATTCGTAGTCCCGCTCATCGTGCGCAGGTACGGCCATAATGGCACCTGTGCCGTAATCCATCAGCACGTAATCGGCAATCCATACCGGCAACTTGCGGTCAAGCAAGGGATGTTGGACATACGCGCCCGTGAAAACGCCGGTCTTCGTCTTATCGACAACTTGCCGCTCGACATTCGACTTGCGCAGAGCCTCCTCGATATACGCCTCGACGGCCGCGCGCTGTGCAGGTGTAGTAATGCTCTGCACGAGCGGATGCTCCGGTGCCAACACCATATACGTTGCACCGTAGATGGTGTCCGGCCGCGTCGAAAACACTTCGATCTCGCCATCGCGATCGACCAACTGAAAGCGAATGCGCGCTCCCTCGCTGCGTCCGATCCACGCTCGTTGCATGCGCTTGACGTGCTCCGGCCAGTCGAGCTTGTCCAAATCGTCCAGCAAGCGATCCGCATATGCCGTGATTTTCAGCATCCATTGATCCATTTCGCGCTTGGTCACTTCAGCTCCACAGCGCTCGCACTTGCCTTCGACGACCTCCTCGTTGGCAAGTCCCGTCTTACAACTTGGGCACCAGTTGATGGGCATCTTCTTGCGATATGCCAGCCCGCGTTCAAACATTTTGACAAAAAAGTACTGGGTCCAACGATAAAACGACGGGTCAGTCGTGTTGACCTCGCGCTCCCAGTCGTACATCGCGCCAATCTCTTCGAGCTGGCGCTTAAAGTTTGCGATGTTGCGCTCCGTTGCGATGCGCGGATGAATGCCGTTTTGAATCGCATAGTTCTCAGCCGGCAGGCCAAACGCGTCCCAACCCATCGGGTGCAGAATTTCATATCCATGCAGCCGCTTATATCGACTCCATACGTCGGAAATTGTGTAACCCCGCCAGTGGCCAACGTGCAGGCCGTTGCCGGACGGATAGGGAAACATATCGAGGCAGTAGTACTTCGGCTTGCCGCTTTTGCCGTGAGCGCGATGTACGCCCGTCTCCCGCCACCGTTCCTTCCACTTGCGTTCAATTTCCTGTGGCTTGTATTCCATGTCTTGTCCCCCTGTTAGGTGCGTCGGCGACCACATGGCCGCATTCTGACAAAAAACTCTCGTCCGTATTATAGGACGAGAGTTCCCTACGGCGCCAGGCCGGGTCTGTTGATGTCGATTTCGTCAACTTAACGGCGGTCGGACGATCCGCCCATAATCCCCATCAGGCGCAGGATGAACAGGAACAGGTTGACGAAGTCCAAGTACAGCGAGAGCACCATCCACGGCACGTGTTGTTCTGCCACGCCGTACTGCGCCAGGCGATTGACGTCAAACAACACATAGCCGACGAAGATGGCAACGCCGAGAAACGCGTAAATGAGGCTTGCCACCGATGAAAACCCTGTAAAAATAGACACGATACCCATCAAGAGCAAAGCCAGCATTCCGATGAACAAAAAGCCACCGAGGAACGAAAAATCCATCGACGAACGCGTTGCCACAAACGACGCGACAAGGAACGCACCAGCCGTTACGGCCAGCGCTTTGATCACGATACCGACACCAAGACCAACCGCGTAATAGCTGATGATGGGCCACAGTGTGATGCCAGAAATGAAGGTGAAGAGATACACAAACGGAAAACCGATGGCACGCGTGCGCTGCCGGAACATCGCGTAGATAATCATCCCAAGTTCGACGAGGCTAAGCACGGGTATCAAACCCATGGGTAGTTGCGTGCCAGCCAGCACGCCGACCAAAGCCGTCAACAATGTGCCAAACAGGCCTAAAAACACACGTCCCAACAGGCGATTTTGCGTAATCGTATAGGTCTGCTGCATGCCGATGTCCTCCTTTAACCTTCTCCATTCATCGTCCCCTAAAGAACGGGCAAGCCATGAAGCAGCTGTGAGAGAAGCGTTTGATAGACTTTAGGCCACACAAGCTTGGACAGTTCGCCGCGTGGAACCCACATCGCATCGTCAGATTGACTTGCGATGTGTACCTGATGATACCCAACAGGCCGTACAACGACAACCCGCCATTCTAGGTGCGTAAAGACGTGCCTTGCTTCCGCCGCAATCACAAAATCCACTGCCGCGGGCTTTTCGGCAACAGACGACACGTCCTCCTCTATGGTATTGCCGATTGCGAGTTTATGCAATCGTGTGCGGGCCGCAAGATATAACTGGTCTGCGCTATACGGCGGATCGTCCGGCAGTTCAACCATCGGCAGTTGCCACATTCCCGCCAGCAAGCCGTCGTCCGTGCGACGCTCGGCGAGTAAAGCCCCGTCCCGCTCAATCCAGAGTGCCACAACCGTGACCTTGCGGCGGGCTTTTTTCGGCGTTTTCAACGGCAATTCCGGTGCCGTGCCCTGTTGCCGTCCCCGACAAGCCGCCGCGACAGGACACATCTCGCAACGTGGACGGCGCGGGACGCAAACCAGTGCGCCGAGTTCCATCAACGCCTGTGTGAACAAGCGTGGCTCCTCCGTATGGATGGCGAGATCGACCGCATCGGTGATCGTACGCTTGGTCGCGGGCAGGTCAACGGGATGGGCGATAGATAGGAAGCGGGCCATGACGCGCAATACATTGCCGTCTACAGCGGGCTGCGGACGGTTAAACGCGATACTCATCACCGCACCTGCCGTGTATGGGCCGACACCCGGCAAGGCGCGAACAGCGTCGGCATCATCCGGAATCACACCGCCATAGGCATCCCGGACGACTTGCATCGCCTGGTGCAGATTGCGGGCGCGACGGTAATAACCAAGCCCCTCCCACAGTTTCATCACGTCATCCTCGGCCGCATCCGCGAGCGCGCCGGCGTTTGGATAAGCCTCAACAAAGCGTTGATAATACGGAATTACGGTTTCGACCCGCGTCTGTTGCAGCATGGTCTCGCTGACCAGAATGCGGTACGGATCCGTGGTTTCACGCCACGGTAACTTGCGGGCGTTAACGCGATACCACGCCACTAGTGTATGAGCGAAATCAGCCAAGCTTTCCGCCGAGTGCATGCCAAACCTCCCGTTCTCGCGCAATTTACATTTCGACACATCGGATAAGCCAGAAGTCAACTTCGCGGCGGTGAAAACAACCGAGGATTCCAGTTTGCTCGTTCATACTGTGTCGGATTGCGGACACAATACGTTTTGGGGGGTGCTGTCCATGTGGAATGTGATGAACGCAATGACGGGCATGGCGCGCCAGCGCATGATGCCGCGCCGTCGCGGCAATGGCGTCGGCACGATGACCGCCCTGCTGATTGGCGCGAGTGTCGGCATCGCCGCGTGGGAAGCAGTGCGCCAAGTCCAAGGCAGGAATAGCGGCTCCCAAAGCAATAACAGCAGTGCGATGGAAATCGCTCAGGAAGTGATGAGCGAAATCCAGGAGTAAATTCGGGTAACCATCGCTCTGCTGGTTCGTCGATGCGCCGTTTCCAGATGGAACGGCGCCGACGAGCAATGTTCAGTCAAGGGTAGCGGCGATGAATGCCATACTTATGTTTCCAAACCTGATACGATAGCCGACTGCGTTTAAAGCTGTCTACAAACCTTTGCGTGTTGTCCAACACCCGGCGCGCTTCAGCCATACTGACCTGCCGTGTGAACAACGCTTCGCCAAATTCCTCGAGATCGATGATATGGTAGTACGACCGTTCGTACAACAGCACGTCCACATACATATCCTCAACGTATATGTATTCTTGGTCTTCCCAAACCTTGACGAGATCGACATAGTGATCAAACCGAAGCCGCGGATGCTTAACGGGAACCCCTTGATCCATGCACGTGCTTACGGCAATCCCCCACTGCGGATAAATTTCGCGCATGTGATTGCTGTAGCCGTGCTCAAAAGCGGGGCGTTCCACGACGACCAACCCCGGGCGCCGAAAGAACTTGTCGATGGTGAACGGCTCATTCGATCGGTCGATCCCGCGCTCTTCCCGTTTATGTATCTGCTGGACGCGGCCTGCTCGAAGCGCCACACACGCCCCTCCTGACTCCGTGAAATCCGCTTTTCCATATAGACTACCATGAGTTGCGGAAAACACAAAGCCAAGGCTGCCGTCCTTTACCACAACCTGCGCGAAGATTTTGCGCGAAATCGCTTTGGACGCCGCTTGACCGTCGGCACATGTATGGTTTCTTTGCGCGTCCCCCGCAAATACATACGCTTTTTACGCAACGCTCGACGTCGATGCATCATCCACCAAAAGCCGCCTCCAATCATGGCTAGCATGATCAAATACCAGTATGGTGGCGCGCTCTCCAGCGGTTCCGCATAGGTGAGCGATGCGGCATCAGCGTGCTCAATGACAACCCATTTGCCGTCGGCGCCAAACAACTTTGCACTCGGTGGCAACATTGAATGGCCACCCGTAGTTGGATTGTAAAATTCCAGGTAACCCTCTTCGTTTTCACCCTCGTATTCCCAGTTGTCGATCACGGTTTGTCCGAAGTTGACCTCGTGATACAGCGGATTGCGGGAGACAAAAGGCATAACCAACCGATACGCCTCAAACATAAAAAGCAATACCAGCGCACCCAGTACAGCCATGATCCATATGGGAATGCGGCGGCGGCGCCCAAGATTCATGCGTGATTGCATGGACTCACCCCCATGCTTCCTTCACGACTATGAATATGAACAAGCCGCTCGGAACAGAACGGGGCGAGGAGGAAAGCAGCGGAGAGTAAGGAGCGTTTAAAACAGTTGATCCGACTCAATCAGCTGGCTCAGTTGCTCAACAGCCGTCTCTTCATCCGAACCGTTAGCCCGCAAAACCACCTTCTGCCCGGATGCAATAGCCAGCGACATGACACCCATGATGCTTTTGGCATTGACGGCACGACCGTCTTTTTCAATAAAAATTTCCGATTTGAACGTCGTTGCCTCCTGCACAAACTTTGCAGCCGCGCGAGCGAACAAACCTCCTTGCAAACGCACAGTGGTTTCTTTTTCCACCATCTTCATCACCAGTTTCTCATGATTTGTTTTGAGTATAACACGCGCCAAGGCCCACTCGATAGCGGTTACAGGGGCGTTTCTAGACCAAATCTGACGAATCGTTGACAGTCCGTTGTCCAATGTTTGAACGATCTCGATGTTGCAACGCAATCTCTTCTAATTTACGAAAGCGGTGATTCAACCCAGACTTGGTAACGCGACCATTGAGAAGCTTGCTCAGCTCCTGCAAGTTGGCCTCCGGGTGACGCAACCGGATGTCCGCCACCTCCCGCAGATGCTCCGGCAGGCTATCGAGGCCAATTGTCTGCTCAATCCAGCGAATATGCTCCAATTGGCGAACCGCAGCGGAAATCGTCTTGTTCATGTTGGCAGTCTCGCAATTGACCAAGCGATTTACCTGATTGCGCATACCCTTTAAAATCCTTCTATCCTCAAACTGCAATAAGGCTCGCACCGCGCCGATAATGTTCAAGAAGTCCACAATTTTCTCGACTTCCTTGATGTACACGATGTAACCCTTTTTCCGATTGGTCATCCGCGCGTGCAACTCGTATACGTTCATCAACTCGTGCACCCAATGTGCCAAGTCGCGCGATGGGGCATAGATCTCCAAGTGATACGAGGAGCTGCCAGGGGCATTGACGGAACCACCAGCCAAAAATGCGCCCCGCAGAAACGCGCGCCGCAACTCATCCACAGGCGGAAGATCCCAGGCTGCCGACAGAGGCCCCTCCTCATAAGAACCGCGATACCCCAAATCCGAGAGTACCGCTTCCGCCTGCACCCGCGGCAAACGTACCGTGTAGACATGGTTCTTCTTCAACCTCATCTTCTTGCGCACGACGACTTCCGGGCGAACGTGGAAGAGATCCTTGAGCGATGTGTAAATTCGCCGAGCAGTCGCCACATTTTCCGTTTCGATCGCGAGTTCGCTTCGCCCATCAAAAGTCTTAAACATGGCCCCCAGAGCAAGGATGGCCATCAATTCAAAACGCGATGCCGCCGCATCGGACGTCAATTGCGTGAGTTCTTTTTTGGTCTCTGCGGCAAACGACATACGCGTGTCTCCTATTCTCGCCTGGTGTCTCGCTCATAGCCGAGCAAGCTGACGATTTGTTCGGCGATCTTGCGACTGTCGTGACGGGCATAAGTCGCATAATGCACAAAATCGCGCGCGATCACCTTGAGCCCCAGTCGATTCAATTCTTCAATATCCACACGCACTGGGTAGCTCATCTGCTGCTGATACTGTTGCAATGCTTCCTCGGGAAGCGGAGCTGCATTGACAAGCACATAGTCGAACAAAGGCTTGCCAATGTGCTTATAAATCGCCTTGACGTGGCTTGAAGCAGAGAGATCGTCCGTTTCGCCACGTTGCGTCATGACGTTACAAACGTAAATCTTACGTGCGCTACTGCCCGCAATGGCATCGGCAATGCCCGGAACCAGCAAATTTGGCAGCACGCTTGTGTAAAGACTTCCCGGGCCGACGACGATGGCGTCCGCCGACGCGATCGCGCTCAAGACATCTGGCAGCGGTTCAAGATCCCTTGGAACGAGTTCCAACAGTTCGATGCGGCCACCGGCCTCCGGGATCTTCGATTCCCCCTCGATCACGCTACCATCCGCCAAATGAGCTCGCAAGCGAACGTCCTCGCGCACAGCGGGCAGGACCTTGCCACGCACTGCCAAAACCCGACTTGTCTCCCGGATCGCAGATTCGAAGTCGCCCATGATGTGCGTCATGGCGGCGAGAAACAAATTGCCGAAACTGTGCCCTTCAAGCCCCTGTCCGGCTGGGAATCGAAACTGTAGCAAGCGCTCCAAAAGCGGCTCGGTGTCTGCCAGGGCAACGAGACAATTGCGGATATCACCCGGTGGCGGCATGGCGAAGTCGTCGCGCAATCGCCCCGAACTCCCCCCGTCATCCGCAACCGTCACGACCGCCGTCAATTCAACCTGATATTCCTTCAAACCACGCAAGATGGTAGACAAACCAGTACCGCCGCCGATGGCGACGATTTTCAGGCGCCGCTCTTGCCAGCGCTGGCGCCGACGCGACTGCCGCATATCCGACCACCAGCCAAAGGCCAGCAACAGTACGGCCGCCAATAACACGGCCAGACCCAGCATCGTCGCATGCGGCCAGTGCGCCAAGCGGACCACGCCAGCCAAGATACCAATGCCAAAGCAGGCGATGGTCCATGCCAATAGCCACCACTGTCGCATGCTCAACCCTCCCGCCGAAAATCGCGATGCGTGAGCTCGACATCGGCCGCCTGCGCGAGGTGGTTGGCGATGTGTTTAGCAATGGCAACGGATCTATGCTTGCCACCCGTGCACCCGATGCCGACGACCAAGTGACTCTTCCCTTCACGCTGGTATTCGGGAATCAAAAAGTCGAGCATGTCTTCGGTCTTTTTAAGGAACTCCTGCGTCGCTGGCCACTGCATCACGTATTGATACACCGGATCGTCCTCGCCGGTGTACGGACGCAGCCCATCGATGTAGTGTGGATTTGGCAAAAAACGAACGTCCAATACCATATCCGCGTCCAGCGGCACCCCGTACTTGAAGCCGAACGACATGACATGGACAGGCAAACGCATGACTCGCTCGACGAAACGTCTGCCAAGCTCCTGCTTAAGTTGATTGGCCGTCAGTTGACTCGTGTCGATCACGGCGTCGGCCGCCTGGCGTACTGCCGCTAAGGCCACGCGCTCCTCCTGAATGCTCTCCAGTAGACGAGCGCCTTGCGCAAGCGGATGCCGGCGGCGCGATTCTTTGTAGCGACGGACCAGTGTCGCGTCGTCGGCATCGAGGAACACCAGTTGAACTTCAGCGTCCTTGCGCTCGCGGATCGCCTTGAGCGTCTGTAAAAGAGGTTCAAACAACTCGCCTCCGCGCAGATCGCACCCGAACGCCATCTTCGCCAGCCTGCCGGATGCGTGTTCGGCCATGTCGAGCAAGCGCGGAATAAGGGCAGGCGGCAAATTGTCGACACAGAAGAAGCCAAAGTCTTCAAACGCCTGCATGGCGACCGACTTACCTGCGCCGGACATGCCGGTCAATACGACCGTTTGCAAGCGGCTTGTCACATCGCATCCCCCTCTTGCGCTGCCCCAAACGGCGGATCGAACTCATAATTGGCGGGATCCATCTCACAGGCGAGCAACTTGTGTTGAACGTCATATTCGAAGCGGCCGAAAAAGACGCGCTTATCGCCTTGATATTCGGCCGCAATGGTGCGCTTTAACATTAGTCGATCGCCTTCATCCATCGGCAAGCCGAGCATTTCATCCGGTCGCACGACGGCGAGCTTTCCTTCCCTGTGTTGTGACAACAAAACCCCACTCGCGCCGTACCCGACAAACTGTGCAATGAGCCGATGCTTTGGCTCCTCATCGGGACCACCTGCAATTCGAACCTGATATATCCCTCGCAATGCGGCATCCGTCAGCGTGATTCCCGTCTCTTCTGCAAATTCGCGCATGGCGGCCAGCCGCCATAACTCGTGTTCTTCCACCTTGCCCCCCGGCAAATACCACCAACCGCGCCGCGGCTTGCACAACATGACAAACCCGTGTTCCCAAGGAACATAACAGTTCACAATCACTTGCAAGGCGTCCACCTCACTTGTGAAAAGCATAGCATTTCCGTGCCGAAGTATACCAGGGTAGAATACCCGGGGCAAAAAAAGGGGCGCCCGAACCGGGCGCCAAAAGCTTTATATCAAAAGGGGGTCAAATGTGCTACGGTTTCATCATAAGGGCTTCATGTTTCAATCGTGTTACAGCGACGTGAAATTTCGATGACCAGCAAACATTTTAGTGCTGCCATCGCTGCCCGTTCGACGTCCAATCCGAGCAACGCCGGTCTCCTCACGACCACCTGCCATCAAGGCTGTCAAACGCCAAGTTTGAGCAATATTTGTTCCAAGCGAGCGCTGCACTTGCGTATGGACGATGGCGACACGCTGAATTCTGCAGCCAATTCCCTTTGTATCACCGGAACTCCGTAATACCGCAAGACGATATAAAGAACACTTGCCACCCAAATATCAGGTTTGCTGATCCGGCGGTTTGCATGTAGAAACATGTCGTACAAGTACATGTTCCATACCCGTTTAGCCTCTACAATTAATCTTTCGAGGCTTTTCGTCGATAACCACTGACATACACGCTCTGAGACGTAACGCCACTGCGGGTTCAGGTTGAGAATGACATCCGAACTGATGTCGTCAAGCGAAATTTCCTGCAGGGTTCCACCCTGCCAGACCTTCAACCTGCCCTTCGCCCCCATGCGTTTAAGAGCAACGAC
This sequence comes from Alicyclobacillus hesperidum subsp. aegles, assembly GCF_027923525.1. Taxonomy (NCBI): domain Bacteria; kingdom Bacillati; phylum Bacillota; class Bacilli; order Caryophanales; family Alicyclobacillaceae; genus Alicyclobacillus; species Alicyclobacillus hesperidum. The sequence goes on from NZ_BSBJ01000008.1 coordinate 154,007, forward strand.
AGCATAAAGGCGCAAAGTGTCATCGATATCAGAGCGCCCCAGGAATAGCCGCAGGGCCTTTTCCGCATCGCTGTCCGCGACAACGGCGAGTGCGCGAATGACGCGCCGCCGCGTCTCATGATTGCCGTGACGCAACCCCCAATAGAGCGAGGCACGCAAAAGCGGGTCGCGCCGCCACTCGTCCGGAGCCGACGACTTTAGCCTGTCTTTAACTTCTGCCAACTGAGCTTCGATAGGCAAGTCGAGCTGATATCCGACCCGGAAACCGAGACTTTCACCCGTTCGAACGGTCATCAAGCGCTCCAAATAGTATTCCGCTACGTGTCGATAATCGCGATGGCGCTTGAGCAACAACCAGTAGCGCTCTGCCGTCGCCCACTCGCCACAGTTGGCGGCAGCCGCCGCGATGGCATGAAGCAGGATGGGATCATCCAATTGTGCAACGTGTAGCAGTCTGCGAAATGCCACCATCGCCTCGCGATGCCAACCGATAATGCCAAGCGTTGTACCAATTTTCATGGCAATATCGGGGTTTAGAGAAAACACTTTCGTCAACGGCTCTGCCGCCACCGCCAAAGCGTCTTCTGCCCCGTAGTGCTTTAGCAAAAGAGCACGATTGCAAAGCGCATGCAGGTTGTCCGGCTGCCGTTCTAAAACCTCTTCAACCATCCTGAGCGCCTTGTCATGCTGCCCAGTGTAATAATAGGCCAGACACAAATTGTTACACGCTGCTAAATGCCCTGGATCTTCCTGTACAACTTGTTCGAGCCATTCGACAGCGGCCTCAAACTGTCCATTTTCTAGAAAGTAGCGGCCATCCTTTACCGCAGATAAGTTATCGAGCTTTTCTTTCTCTTCTTGCCATTTCTGAAGAACTCGCCCGCCGCCAAACTCATCCACTAAGATGTCCAACATTTCCTCCGCATCGGCGGCATATTCGCCGTTCGGATCCATATCGAGATAACGCAGTACGTATTCTTCAGCGGTATCGTACTGCCCCATGTTTGCATAGTTGTTGGCAAGGTAAAACTGGCACTCAGCCATATTCGGATCCAGGTGGTTCAAGACGTGCTGCAGTACCTGATTCGATGCCTCAAAGTCGCCCATCTCGGACAGGACGCCTGCAAGGTTGCAATAGTTCACAGGATTGTCCGGTTCATATTCGACTGTTTTACGAAACGCCCTGAGCGCTCGCGGCAAGTCGTTGCGCTGCAAAAAGCGAACGCCGCGCTCAAAGAAGTACGATGCGTCAAATTCCATCGCAATCACGTTGGATCGACGGTCGGACGAATCTTGGCGATAATGACGTGTGTCCATACGTCCATACGCACCTCCTGCAACGCTGTCCGTTGTCTGCGAAACGGCCCTGCGTTGACAAGCCGGATTGCTGCTGAACCAACCGCAAGGACAAAGATTATGTGAACTGGTGGAAAAAGTATACCACATCAGAGACCGGTTGGCGAAGTACCTCAAGAAATTCGCCCATGTGGTATAATGAAGAATCAGCTTTGAGCGAAAGCACAGGGGGATTGACGTGAAATCCATTAAGCATGCAATTGCCACTGCGGTCGCAGATCACACAGGATTTCCCGCAGCGGACGTTGTCAACCTGATTGAATACCCACCAAACCCAGAGCTTGGCGATCTCGCATTGCCATGTTTCCAGTTCGCCAAACAACTGCGGAAAAATCCGGCGTTAATCGCATCCGAATTGGCGGACAAGCTCGCCGGCGTAGACGGTATCGGCAATGCGAACGCCCAGGGGGGATACCTCAACCTGACTTTGGAGCGCTCGACATATGCCCTTGGTATCGTGGACCGAGCCCTTCGGTCTGTGCACGATTTATTCTCTGAGGAACGCGGCACAGGGCATACCGTTGCCGTCGATTATTCGGCACCCAACATCGCGAAGCCCTTCGGCGTTGGCCACCTGCGTTCCACCATCATCGGACAGGCCATCGTCCGCCTCATGCGCGAGGATGGATATCGGGTAGAAGGTGTCAACCATCTCGGTGACTGGGGCACCCAATTCGGTAAAAATATTGCCGCCTACCTCAAGTGGGGCGACGAAGAAACCGTACGCAAGAACCCAGTGCGAGAACTGTTTAAGCTGTATGTTCGTTTCCACGAAGAGGCACGTGAGCATCCAGAGCTTGAAGACGAAGGACGATATTGGTTTAAGCAACTGGAAGAGGGAGACGAGCAGGCAAATCGACTGTGGCGCTGGTTTATTGACGAGAGCCTGCGCGCCTTTCAAGAGACGTACAAGACGCTCGGCGTCGAGTTTGACCACTACCTTGGCGAGAGCTTTTACAACGACAAGATGGACGCAATTGTCGACGAATTACGGGCCAAAGGGTTGCTTGTCGAAGACGATGGCGCCGAAGTCGTCGATCTATCTGCCTACGATATGCCTCCTTGCATCATCAAGAAGTCGGACGGAACTTCCATTTATGCAACGCGCGATCTCGCTGCTGCCGACTATCGCCATCGCGTGCTTGGGGCGGACACACTCGTCTACGTGGTCGGGGCAGAACAGAAATTGCACTTCCAGCAGGTATTTAAGGTCTTAGAGTTGCTTGGACGCGACTATGCCAAACGTTGTACACACGTCGCGTTCGGCCTGATGAAGTTTAACGGTGAACGCCTTTCCACACGCCGCGGCCATGTTGTGTATCTCGAAGACGTACTGAACAAGGCTATTGAAGAAGCCAGACGGATCATTCAGGAAAAAAATCCGAACTTGGCCGATCAAGACGGTGTGGCTCGCAGTGTTGGCGTCGGTGCTGTCATTTTTAACGATCTGAAGACCTATCGCATTCACGAAGTCGATTTCCGTTACGAAGACGTGCTCAACTTTGACGGCGAAACGGGTCCATATGTCCAATACACGCATGCACGCGCTTGCAGCGTGTTGCGCAAGGCAGGAACCGATGCAAAGCCTTTGAACTGGCCGACAGAGGTGCAGCCAGACGACGTCGAGTGGGCGCTCATCCTGCGCTTGGCACAAGCCGGAGAAGCTTTAGCGCGAGCGGTCGACGAGTTTGATCCATCGGTCATGGCGCGCTATGTCCTGCACGTCTGCCACGCATTCAACCGTTTTTACCACAACAACCCCATTCTCCAAGCGGACGATCCGCTGCGCGCGGCACGCCTCGCCCTCACTCAGGCAACGCGCAATGTCATCGCCAAGGCGCTCTACCTGATTGGCCTTGACGCTCCACAAGAGATGTAAAAAAGGCGGTGGGCTCTCCCACCGCCTTATCCTTAGATTCCGGTCTGTGATGCAATCACCTGCTCCAATTCTTGCGTAAACGCCTTCGCCGCGTCTAAGCCCATTCCCTTTAAGCGGAAGTTCATCGCCGCCACTTCGACAATAACGGCCAGGTTACGCCCGGGCCGTACAGGCACCGTCACTTTTGGTACCTCGAGATCGAGAATTTTCATCGTCTCCATATCGATGCCAAGGCGGTCGTACGCGTGATTCTCGCGCCAAGCCTCAAGGTGAATGACCATGGAGATGCGTTTGTGTGTGCGCACCGCACCTGCCCCGAATAGTGTCATGGCGTTCAGCACGCCAAGTCCACGAATCTCAAGCAAATGTTGCAAAAGCGGCGGCGCACTACCAACCAAGCTTTCATCTGAAATTTGGCGGATGACCACAGCATCGTCGGCAACCAAACGATGCCCGCGCTTGATGAGTTCCAACCCCGTCTCACTCTTGCCGATGCCGCTCGATCCCGTGATCAAAATGCCAATTCCGTACACGTCGACAAGCACACCGTGCTGCAGGGTCTCCGGTGCCAAACGCTCTTCCAAATAGTTTGAGATGGCGGCCGTCAGACGTGTCGTCACCATATTGGTGCCCAACACCGGGATGTGCTTGGATGTAGCTTCGGCAAGCAACACAGGTGGCGGCGTATCACCCCGCGTGATCAAGATGCAAGGCGTCTGTTGATAGGAGCAGAACGCAAAAACGCGCAACGCTTTTTCCTTTTCATTCATTCCGCGCAAAAACGAGAGCTCCGTTCGCCCGAGGATTTGCACGCGCTCGGCAGGATGATAGCGAAGATAGCCTGCCAACGCCAACCCCGGCCGATTGATGTCGCGCGTATAAATCATCTTATCCAAATCCGCATCGTCATTAAAAACGCGGAGATCGAGATCCTTGACCAACTGCCGAACGCTCACACCACGCGGTTGCCCCAAAAGACACCCTCCTTTTCACCACAACTAGACCCGTCCCGCCGTGTCGGTAAAGCCATCAACCTACGACCGTACGGCCGCATTGCGCAATTTATCCATACGTGCGCGATCGCGCTCGAGGATGGGACCAAGAAAGCGCCCTGTATGAGATGCTGGGACAGCACACACCGCTTCCGGAGTGCCTTCTGCCACCAACTGACCACCGCGGCTGCCACCTTCCGGCCCAAGATCGATCAAATAATCGGCCGTTTTGATGACATCCAAATTGTGTTCGATGATGAGCACTGTGTCCCCATTGTCAACGAGACGATGCAGCACGGTCAATAGCCGCTCAATGTCAGCGACATGCAGTCCTGTCGTAGGCTCGTCGAGAATGTACAACGTGCGTCCAGTGCTTCGACGGTGTAACTCTGAGGCCAATTTCACGCGCTGCGCCTCGCCTCCAGACAATGTGGTCGCTGGTTGCCCCAAACGGATATAACCGAGCCCCACGTCCATTAGTGTCTGTAACCGGCGCTGGATGCGCGGAATATTTTCGAAAAACGTGCACGCATCCTCCACTGTCATATCGAGCACTTCCGCGATATTTTTGCCTTTAAATCGGACCTCGAGCGTCTCACGGTTGTATCGCTTGCCCTTGCACACCTCACACGGAACGTAGACGTCAGGCAAAAAGTGCATCTCGATTTTAATGATGCCGTCACCCTTGCACGCCTCGCAGCGCCCACCGCGAACGTTAAATGAGAAGCGGCCCTTTTTGTATCCTCGCATCTTTGCTTCGTTCGTCGAGGCAAATAAGTCACGGATGTCGTCAAACACCCCTGTATACGTCGCGGGATTGGATCGCGGTGTACGACCGATGGGCGATTGGTCGATATCGACGACCTTGTCCAAATGCTCCAACCCTGTAATGGCATCGTGGGCACCGGGTCGCACGCGCGCTCGGTTGAGGTCGCGTGCCAAGGCTTTGTGTAAAATCTCATTGACCAATGTCGACTTGCCCGACCCCGAGACGCCTGTCACACATGTGAACACACCAATAGGTATTTTGACATCGATACCCTTAAGGTTGTTTTCGCGAGCCCCTTTCACCACCAACCATCGATCCCCAGGCCGCCTGCGCTCATCCGGCACCGGAATGAAACGGCGTCCCGACAAAAACTGGCCGGTCACAGAATTGGGATCGCGCATGACCTCAGCGGGCGTCCCCTGACTCACCACTTCGCCGCCATGAATGCCGGCACCCTTGCCCATGTCGATGATGTAATCGGCCGCCAGCATGGTGTCCTCGTCGTGCTCGACGACAATCAAGGTGTTACCGAGATCGCGCATATGCTCCAACGTCCGGATTAGACGCTCATTGTCGCGCTGATGTAGGCCGATGCTGGGCTCGTCCAAAATGTAGAGAACGCCCATCAGTGACGATCCAAGCTGTGTCGCAAGACGAATGCGCTGCGCTTCACCGCCTGACAGTGTCCCGGCCGAGCGCGCCAACGTCAGGTAATCCAATCCCACATCGCGCAAGAAGCCGAGCCGACTCTCAATCTCCTTTAAAATTTGGCGAGCAATATGCATTTCCTTTTCGGATAGTGTCAAATCGCCGAAGAATGCTAACGCATCCCCTACAGACATTTCGGTGACATCTGCAATATTTCTGCCCCCGATGAGGACCGCCAGGCTCTGCGGCTTCAACCGCTTGCCGTGACAGGCCGGACAGGGCTTCGCGCTCATAAACGACTCGATAAACTCACGAATGGAATCTGAAGCCGTCTCCCGATGGCGCCGCTCCAAGTTCGGAATGACACCCTCAAACGGAATCTGTGCCGTCTTGTGCTGACCAAAGTCGTTTTCATAAGCGAAGCGTATCGTTTCCCCGTTGCCATAGAGCAACTTATGCAACGCTTCGTCTGGCAACTCTGCGACCGGCACCGTAACATCGATCCCGAACGATTGGCAGGCGGCCCGTAATAGCTCTGGATAATAGTTTGAAAAGGAACCCGCCCATGGAACGATAGCGCCCTCTTCAATACTGAGCGCCGGGTTGGGCACCACCAGCTGCTCGTCCACCTCCATATTGACGCCCAGGCCCAAACACGTGTCACACGCGCCAAACGGACTGTTGAACGAAAACATGCGAGGCGCGAGTTCCTCCACGGAAAATCCACAATTTGGACACGCCGCATTTTGGCTAAACAACATTTCCTCGCCGTCGATCACGTCAACCAACACAATGCCACCCGAAAGCCCGAGTGCAGCCTCCAATGAATCGGCTAAGCGACTGGCAATATCATCGCGAACGACGAGGCGATCAACCACGACTTCTATGCTGTGCTTGCGGTTTTTTTCCAACTGAATGTCATCTTCAAGCTCGCGAACCTCGCCATCGACGCGCACACGGACATAGCCCGCCTTGCGCATCTGCTCAAACACCTTCTGATGCTCACCCTTGCGCCCACGCACCACGGGAGCCAAAACCTGCAATCGTGTGCGTTCAGGCAACTTCACAATGCGGTCGACCATTTGCTCGACCGTCTGTGATTGGATGGGAATATGACAATTCGGACAGTAGGGACGCCCTACCCGCGCAAACAGCAAACGCAAATAATCATAGACTTCTGTCACCGTGCCAACTGTCGAACGCGGATTGCGGCTCGTCGTCTTCTGATCAATGGAAATGGCCGGCGATAGGCCATCGATACCATCGACATCCGGCTTGTCCATCTGACCGAGGAACTGTCGTGCATACGCGGAAAGCGACTCGACATAACGTCGCTGTCCCTCGGCATAAATCGTATCAAACGCGAGCGACGACTTGCCCGATCCGCTCAGTCCCGTGATCACCACAAACTTGTCGCGCGGGATTTTGACGTCGATGTTTTTCAAATTGTGCGCACGTGCGCCGCGCACGTAGATGAAATCCTGAGGCATCTCGTTCTTCCCTTCTTCCCACGCTTGCGATCACGATGCATCCATCAATTCGGCAATCATATCGCGCAACTGCGCAGCGCGCTCAAACTCCAAGGCCTTCGCCGCTTCACGCATCTGCTGCTCCAGCTTGGCAATCAGCTCTTTGCGTTCACGTCCTTTAAGAGCCTGTGCCTGTTCGGCGACGGCTACATACTCCTCATGGGTGTCCGCTACCTTCGTCGTCTCGACGACATCCCGGACTGCTTTGCGAACGGTCGTCGGCGTGATGCCGTGCTCTTCGTTGTACGCAATCTGCTTGGCTCTACGTCGCTCTGTCTCGTCGATTGCGATCCGCATCGAATCTGTAATTTGATCCGCATACATAATGACTGTGCCGTTGGCGTTGCGAGCAGCGCGTCCAATCGTCTGAATGAGCGACCGATGCGCGCGCAAAAAACCTTCTTTATCAGCGTCGAGAATGGCAACGAGCGATACCTCAGGCAAATCAAGGCCTTCGCGAAGCAGGTTGATGCCAACCAGGACATCAAATGCGCCCTTGCGCAAATCGCGAAGAATCACCATGCGCTCAATGGTCTTGATATCAGAGTGCAGATACCGCACTTTAATGCCAATCTCCTTGAGGTAATCCGTCAAATCCTCGGCCATCTTCTTGGTCAGCGTCGTGACGAGTACGCGCTCATCGCGGCGGATGCGGTCGCGAATCTCGCCGACGAGATCGTCAATTTGGCCTTTAATTGGGCGGACGTGAATGATGGGATCGAGTAATCCCGTCGGGCGAATGATCTGTTCGACAATGCGCTGCTGGTGCTCCTCCTCATACGGCCCGGGCGTTGCACTGACGTAAATACACTGCCCGACTGCTCGCTCGAACTCCTCAAACGTCAAAGGGCGGTTGTCCGCCGCAGACGGAAGCCGAAAGCCATGTTCAATCAACGTCAGCTTACGCGTTCTGTCACCACCATACATCCCTCGAATTTGTGGCAGGGTGACGTGAGACTCGTCGATCAGCGTCAAAAAGCCCGGCGGAAAATAATCGAGGAGCGTGTTCGGAGGTTCGCCTGCAGCACGGCCTTCCAGATGCCTGGAATAATTCTCAATGCCTGAGCAAAATCCCATCTCCAGCATCATCTCGATATCGTACATCGTTCGCTGTTCAAGCCGTTGTGCCTCAAGCAACTTATCTTGCGAACGCAACTCGTGCAGCCGCTCCCGTAACTCCTCACGGATGCGCTCGATGGCCGCCTCCAATCGAGGCCGCGATGTGACAAAGTGCGAGGCCGGGAAGATGCTGAAGTGATTGCGCCTGGCCACGACTTCGCCTGTGACTACGTTGATTTCCGAAATGCGATCGATCTCGTCGCCAAACAGTTCGACCCGAATGGCATGCTCGTCGCGGGACGCCGGAAAAATCTCGACAACATCACCACGCACGCGAAATGTACCGCGAATGAAATTGATGTCGTTGCGCTCGTACTGCATATCTACTAAGCGCCGTAACATCTGGTTGCGATCCATCGTCGCCCCAACGCGCAACGACAATACATGCTGGCTATATTCTTGCGGACTACCAAGACCATAAATCGCAGACACACTGGCAACCACAAGCACGTCGTTGCGTTCGAGGATGGCAGCCGTCGCGGAGTGCCTCATTTTATCGATCTCATCGTTGATCTTCGCATCTTTTTCGATATAGGTATCTGTGGATGGAATGTACGCCTCCGGCTGATAATAATCGTAGTAACTGACGAAATACTCGACTGCGTTGTTCGGAAAAAATGCTCGAAACTCTGCTGCCAATTGCGCTGCCAGCGTTTTGTTGTGGGCGATCACAAGAGTCGGCCGATTCAACTCGGCAATAATATTGGCCATGGTAAACGTCTTACCTGACCCGGTAACGCCGAGCAGCGTCTGATGGCGCAACCCGCTGTCCACACCGTCGACCAACTGCTCAATGGCTGCTGGTTGATCACCTTGCGGACGATAGTCTGATACCAATTCAAATTTTCCCGGCAGGTTCTGCACTTCCATCCCCCCTGACCACAAACATACGTTCGCCACTGTACACAATATCACTGAAACGCCAAAAAGGGAACGAGCGTTCCCTATCCAGCGGCATTATTCCATTCACATCAATCGAATCTCATTATAAAGAAGTGGGGAATCCTGTTCAATGAACTGCGGAGGGAAGTCAGGAAAGTTTAGGAGTTTACAAGCACGGCCTGCCACACAGCTTAGTTACCAGCAGGCAGTGTCTGTACGGTTCCCGGCGAGTACGCTTTTCGCAATACGACAATGTTAACTCGACGGTTTGCCTGACGCCCTGCAGGCGTATTATTTGGCGCGACGTTATGGTATTGTCCATATCCCATGCCCGCCAACCGCGTCGGATCGATCCCATGATTGCTCAAAAACCGCACAACACTCATCGCCCGAGCTGCTGATAACTCCCAGTTCGACGGGTAAATTGGTGTGTCAATCGGCTGCGTATCTGTATAGCCTTCCACCACGATACTATTGGTAATTTGTTTGAAAAATGGGACAAACCCCGAAATGATGTGTTGTGCACCAGGGAGTAACACAGCTTGCCCCGTGTTAAACAACGCCACGTCACGCATCGTGATTTGCACACCGCGTGCTTGATCTTCTACCTGCACTTCACCATTCAAATGGTGTGCAGAGATATATTGCTGTATCTCTTTAAACAATTGGTCCAGCTGTTGCTGATCTTGCAAAGACGACTGCGATTGATTTTGTGCTTTCTGCTTAGATGCGCCATTCGGGGCTGTCAAGTTGTCGGGAAACTGCGTCCCGTTGTTCTGGTCACCGCTGTTCAGCAACGCGGTCGTCCCCATTCCATTGAGCGGAATCTGCTGTCCGGGATGCAGCGCCTGATACAACGATTGAGCCAGCGTCGCAAACCGCGTTTTATCAATGGTCGACATCGCAAACATCACGATAAAGAAAACCAACAAGAGCGTGATCAAATCGGAATACGTAACCAACCAGCGCTCGTGATTTTGGTGTTTTTTAGGCCTCTTGCGCCGCGCCACTGGAGACACCCGCCTTCTTGTCTATCCGCTCAGAAGCCGCCAGGAATGACATCAACTTCTGGCGCAACACATTTGGGTTCTCGCCTGCCTGAATCGACAAGATGCCTTCCACACTCATCTCGCGTTCAAGAATTTCCTCCTGCGAACGCACACGCAACTTGTTCCCTATTGGCATCCAAAACACGTTTGCACTGGCTACACCGTATAAGGTCGCGATAAACGCTGTGGCAATCTCGGGTCCTAGTTTACTCACATCGCTCAGGCTACCAAGCACGTGTACCAGGCCCATAACCGTACCGATAATGCCCATCGTCGGTGCAAACCCTGCAGCTGACTCAAACAGATTGATACCAACTTCATGGCGCTGCTCAATGTAGGAAATCTCCGTCTCGAGCATCTCTTTGACCAATTCCGGATCGATCCCGTCAACGATTAGGCGAATGCCATTGCGAATAAACGGATCCTCAAACGAATCGACGTGGTCTTCCAAAGCAAGGATTCCTTCTCTACGAGCCATTGTCGCCAAGTCGACCAACTGTTCGATGGTTGCGTGGGGATCACGCTTCGGGGCCATAAACGCAATTCGTAAGTAACGGATGATGGACGTAAAGGATTTCATTTTATTAGAAAGCAAAGTCGCGCCAATCGTGCCCCCAAACACAATCAACATCGCCGGCGGCTGAATCAGCGCACCGAGCGCCCCTTTGTCCAAAACATAGCCGCCGACCAAGCCTACGACGGCAATCACCAAACCTAATATCGTTGCGAGATCCATACACTCGCCTCCTCCTCCGGCCAACGGCCGACAGTCATTCCGCCTGTGGTTGCGTCACCGTAACATGTGGCTTTTTCGCACGGCGCAAGTAGATTGTTTCAAGAAACCCAAATGGGCGGTTCAAACGGAGTGCTGGCTCGTCGCTGGAGACAACCAAGAGGAGGCCGAGATCGTGCCGCTCGCCCTCGAAAATGGGACTACTCAGCAGGCGTACTTCCCCATCCGCATCTACCACTTGAAATCTTGCATACGCCGGGTTTTGTTCCATGGCGAAGTGAATATCATACTCGGTATGTACCGGCGACTGATTGACATGCGTGACAATCTCGCCTGGCCGAATGCCGATTTTGTCGCTTAGTGAACCACGAATCGTATATAGCACGCGCACGCCCCGATTGTTTGGCGTGTATAACGGCTCCACAGTCGAGTCAATCCGCCGCCAAAGGAAACGAAATACTTCAGCGATGAGAATGAGTAGAATGGCAGCCCAAACCGCCACAAGCGGAGCGTACAGGCGGGCAAGCACAAAACCAGCCGCTGCCACCAGTGCGCGCACCAAGTCAAACCAGCGAACATGCATCAGCGCTCGCTGCGGCCGAAGGCCGGTGAATACGGCGTGGAGTCCGAACACCAGCGGCAAGATTCCGATTTCGATCGGCTGACCTAGAGGCATCCGCCAGGGATGGAAGCCGGACTGCCACATCAAGGCATGCCCCCCCAGAGGATGCATCCAGACAGCCACAGGCATGGCATAACCCAGTTGCAGTTTGAGCGCACCAATTCGCCTGCCCCGTCGCGACGTGAGCAAGGCCGGCAGTATGGCATCGCGCACGCCCCAAAACGTCATGATACATTCGGCACAACAACTCACAGCGACAATCGCCAGCCATGCGCCAATCGGAAAGGATTCAACTACGTGCAACCATGACCATCCGATTACACGCGATAGATGTGCCTGGCGAGCGCAAAATGAGATGACTGCGGCGGCTGCGACTGCAAATGGCGTGGCCGCAAAGCGTGATCGGATCACGCCGAGCACAATCGACACGGCACTCACATAGGCTATCGACTGCCACGTCACCGAGACACCGCAAGCAAACAGCGCGATGGACCCGACCAAGCCAACCAGGCAGGCCCTTGCGTAGCGCAAAATGAGCGTCCGGCCGATGCGAGTCACACGAATACCAAACCATTCACGCTCGCTGCGGACATTGCGAACGAGGTCCCAAATGACGAAGCCTGTCGACAAATAGTGTAACGGATTGAGCAAGAATGACAGTAAAGCGATTATTACAATCGCCCACCACCCATTCGCCGTCAGATGCATGCGGACGTATCCCTTCTCGACTGATGCGCGAACTCATTGGCTCCCTTAGACGCGGAGGAAGCGACGAACAGACATCACGCCTCCCCACAGCCCGATGAACAGGCCGATAGCCAACAAAATCACGGCGAGTTTGACGCCGAGATCCCCAGCCTGCACCAACGGGAAAGAAAGCCCGCTAAACACTCCTTTGGCGCGAATATACAGCGATCGGTAGCCGTAGACAAGCACCAATACGGGAACGACCGCCCCGACCAAACCGATAAGCATTCCTTCTACGATAAACGGCCACCGAATGAACCAGTTTGTCGCCCCGACCAACTTCATGATTTCGATCTCGCGGCGCCGTGAAAAAATCGTAATGCGAATCGTATTCGAAATGAGAAACATCGACGTGATGAGCAACGCCACGACGAACACGACGCCGACGTCACGGACGATGGCTAACGTTCGGAAAATGGCCGCAGCCAACTGGTGAGGATCGCGCACCGTGGCAACTCCTTGAATTTCTTCAACCTGTCGAGCAATCCGGTCAATTTGATGCGGATCAGCAGGTTTGACGACCAACTGAATCGGCAACGGATTCTGTTTGAACGCATTGAGAACGTCGCCCATCTCAGAACCAAGTTCCTTCTTCATCTGCGCCAGGCCCTCGTTCTTCGAGATCACCTGCACGGACTCCACACCAGGCAAGGCCTTGATCTGAGCGGCAATCGCGCTACCTGTCTGCTGCGTAGCATTTACGTTGAGAAAAGCACTAAACTCCAATTGCGAAGTTACATCCGTCGACATTTGTGCGACGTTGAACGTGAGAATGAGCGAAAACCCTAGCACCGCAAGCGTCACGATAACCGCACTCATCGATGCGAACGACATCCAGCCATTGCGGATGACGTTTTTGATCCCTTCGCGCAGATGCCGGAATATCCTACTCATCATATCCGTAATACCCTTTCTCCTCGTCTCTGACGATCACGCCGTTTTCAATGGCAATAACGCGCCTCCGCATCGAATTGACAATTTCCCGGTTGTGCGTAGCCATCACAATGGTCGTACCACGATCATTGATGTGTTGAAACAACCGCATGATACCCCACGATGTGTCCGGGTCCAAGTTACCCGTCGGTTCATCGGCGATGATCACCGTCGGGTTATTCGCGAGCGATCTCGCAACCGCCACGCGTTGCTGCTCACCGCCAGATAGTTGAGAAGGCAACATGTCCATCTTGTCCTCCAAACCGACCTGGCTCAGGACTTCTCGCACCCGCTTACGGATTTGCTTGTGCGACAAGCCAATCACCTCGAGCGCAAATGCGACGTTTTCAGCCGCAGTCAGCTTAGGGAGCAATTTGAAATCCTGAAAGACGACCCCGATACTCCGACGGAGCAACGGAATTTTGTGATCCTTCAGGCGCTCGATGTTGAATCCATTGACGAAGATGTGTCCGCGGGTCGGACGGACTTCTCTGTACATCAATTTGATAAATGTCGACTTCCCGGCACCGCTGGGTCCGACGACGTAAACGAACTCTCCCTTTTGAATCTGCACAGAGATGCCATTCAGGGCCTGTGTACCGTTCGGGTACTCCTTCCATACATCCTGCATTTCAATCACTGCGCAAATCGACTCCTCTGTCACACAATAAATCGGTTTAGGTTTACGTCGGCAAGTCCGCCTGTCGGGCAAAAAATAACCATCACCCTCTGCACAAAGGAGACAGTTCGACGCGATCCGGCAAAATTCCTGTTGTTAAAACTTGACCAACCTGCAAACATTGTTCGGCAAATTAGAGTTCGCGCAACTGCACAACGAGTTTGTCCGTCGTGAAGGCATCCACGACCTCCCAATCGACCCACTCGGCAACCCCATGCGTCTGCCGCACACGTAGAATTCCAGGTTTCTCAAAGCGGATTGGTTCTTTGAGAATGTCGCGTTCGAAATAGCGATCACTGGGGCCAGTGTCGGTTGGGAAAACCATGCCTGGAAGGGAACAAATCGCAAGATTGTGCAAGCGTCCTACACCTGTTTCGTACATGCCTCCACACCAAAGGCCAATCTTATACTGTTGGGCAATCTGATGAGTACGTATAACTTCACCGATCCCGCCAAGACGACCCGGTTTTATGTTGACAATACGACACGCACCAATCTTGGCCGCCCGCCGCACATCTTCGGCGCTGCGTATGCTCTCATCCAGACATATAGACGTTCGCAACCGGGCCTGAAGTTCAGCGTGATCGACCATATCGTCATAGGCAAGCGGCTGCTCAATCATCATAAGAGCCAAGCCATCCAGCTCCAACAAGCGATCTATGTGATCGAGACGGTATGCACTGTTTGCATCGGCCATCAGAGCAACGTCGGGGAATACTTTGCGAATGGCAAGAAGCGGGGCACGGTCTGCCTCTGGCGAGATTTTTAGTTTAATCCGCCGATAACCTTCCTGTAGGGCCCGCTCTACGCGCATGAGCAATTTTTCCGTAGAAGCCTGGATGCCAATGCTAATGCCTACATCGATCTCCTCGTGCACACCACCAATGAGCTTTGCCATGGACGTATCGTGCTCCATCGACCAAAGATCCCAAAACGCCATCTCGACTGCAGCTTGTGCCATCTTGTTACCACGAATGTCTGACCAGATCTCCGTCAAAGTGCCTGGCTCCAGCGTCTTCAGCCGTTGTCCCCGTGCAAGCCGCGGAAGCAGATGATCACGAATGACGTGCCATGCAGTCGCGACCGATTCCTCGGTATACGTCGGCTCACGCATGGCGACACATTCTGCGACACCCATGGCACCGCTATCGCTTTGCAACTCGATCAGGATTGCGGTCTTCACTCGATGCTCCCCATAAGCAGTCCGCATTGGCTCGACAAGCGGGATTTCTAATCTACGAAACGTGCAGGATGCAATCATATTGTCGATGCCCTCCTGGTGTCGTCATCAAGTCTTCGATTACTTGGAAATTGGCCTATCGGTAATTGGATTCACATTTGTATAGTGTATCAATCTTCGTACGGAACTACAGTCAAATCTCGAGAATGAAGTGAAGAACGGAAGCGTGATCGTAGGCGGAATGAAACTGGGGTCAGTTTGTGCAAACCGGCTGATAGAAGGACGCAACAAAAGCAAGACTGCCTTATGAATCATATGATCCATAAGGCAGTCCGATTGTCCGGTTATTGTACAGGTTTCAGGTGATCCATGATAATGGCCGCAGACTGGAACGTATATGGCGCTGGATTGATCCACAGATTGTTCTTCGTCGGCCATCCTGTGAATTTCGCATCGTTATACTCATACCACAGCTCGCCATCGAAGATTGGAATTACAGGTAGTTGCTGCGTTACGATCGACTCAACCTTATACAAAGCCTGCTTTTGTTGAGACACATTTGTAGTCGCAGCAAACTGCGTAAGCGCAGCATCAACCGCTGGATTTCGATACTGCTCAATGTTGAAATTGCCCTTCGAATCGAGCATATCGTAATAAATCGTATACGGCGTAGGACCTTCATTTGTCCAAGACAACGCGAGATCGTAATGCGGTTTCAGTCCTGCCCCCGGATCGATGAGATTGTAATACGCCGAGAATTGTTGTTGAACAACGTTAATGTTAATACCGACCTGCTGCAACTCTTGCTTAATGAGAAGCGCATCTTCGTCCCAGTCACTCCACCCTGTAACCGTAAGCAACTGGAATGACAGTTCCTTTCCGTTTTTAGCGAAAATCCCATGACTATCCCGGCGGAACCCGGCCTTCTCGAGAATTTGAACAGCCTTAGCGTCATTTACGCTGAACGACTTGGCATCCCCCGGCAGATTTGGATTCAACCACGACATCTGCGAAGGAATCAGGCTGGTTGGCACCGGAAGTTGTGAATATCCTGTTTCACCTTTTGACTGAATCACATTGCGATTAATCGCAAGATTAATGGCCTCCCGCACAGGTAGCTGACTCAACAAAGGATTGTTAAAGTTCGGGTACATCTCTACGACGCTACCGGCCGCAAAGTAATAGTGATTGCGCTTCGGATTGGCAGAGACATACGTCTTCTGAATATCGGGAATGTCAATCCCGGACCAATCAATCTCACCGCTCGCCAGTGCCAAGTCGGCAGTTTGGTTGCTCGTGTATGCAGGATACTTCACGTACTGGACCTTCGGCACACCGCCGTAATAGAGCTTGTTCGCTGCAAACGTATACATCTGGGGTGAGAAGGAAACAAGCTTGAAGGGGCCGGTACCGATGGCTTTCTGCCATGGCAATTTCACTTTCGTCGGATCACCTAATGACTTCCACTCGTGTTCGGGCACGATATAAGTGGAGCCTAGTACGTATTGCTCTGCAAACGGAATGTCAACCGTTTTGAAAGTAAACACAACTTTAGAATTGCCAACTGCTTTCACACTCTCCAACTGCGACCAGACGTTATTCGTATCAGCTGCGGGATACTTCTTCAGTTCATTAAATGTGAACACGACGTCTTGAGCCGTGAACTTCACACCGTCAGACCACTTCGCATTCGGTTGCAAATTAACGGTCAACGTCTTGTTTCCATTACTAAACGCATAGCTCTTACCAAGTAGATTGAATGTCTTGCCTGTGACGCTATCAAAATAGAAAAGCGTCTCGTAAATGTTACCGAACGTCCCATCATTCGTACTAGGATCAAAAGGATTGAAGCTATCAGCAAAGTTACCTTTAGGGCTGGTGAGTACGGTCAGAGTTGAAGCCGACGGACTTGTAGATGCGGAAGCGCTTACCTCTTTGGTAGAAACAGTAGGTTGTGAAGAACCACCATTTGCAACCCCGACGTACGCGCCACCAGCGACCACAACAGCTGCTGCAACAGCGATGCCAGCCACGTGTTTCTTTTTCATTTGTAATCCCCCTTGTAATAACACCAAATGAGCGAAACCTCAGTCGGCGAATCTTAATTTTGATTCGCTCAAACAACTAACCAAATCGATTTATAGTCATCATAGCGACTTACGCATACGTTTTCAATACCATTTTCACAAAAAATCAACATCCTCATATTGTATAAGATATAAACTATAGGTCCCACACCCATAGTACCCATACGCTTTCGACGGCACCTACAGATGCACTCGGCCGGGGCTGAGCTTCTGTTCTCGGGGAAGTGGGCGAGGAATTGTGCATATAGCAAAACAGAGCCAGGCATCTTCGCCTGACTCTGTTCTCTCTTGCCTGGCAACGACCTACCTTCCCAGTCCCTCTCGAGACAAGTATTCTCGGCGCTGGAGGTCTTCACGTCCGTGTTCGGGATGGGTACGGGTGTTTCCCCTCCGCTATGGTCACCAGACTCGTGCGCTTCGTTTGCTCCTCGCTCACACGGCTTCGGCCTTCGGCCTGCAGATGTGTTCGCTCGGACCAAACTTCGCTTCAGGTGTCTTTGTTGCAACCTTTGTGCTGTGTTCGTTTGTCCTAGCGCTCACGTGGCTTT